>NZ_CP039904.1:1042500-1332500 GCF_005221385.1 Agrobacterium tumefaciens
CTTTCGAATACATAGGGGTAAGAAGCGAACGCAGGGAACTGAAACATCTAAGTACCTGCAGGAAAGGACATCAACCGAGACTCCGCAAGTAGTGGCGAGCGAACGCGGACCAGGCCAGTGGCAATGATGAATAAAGCGGAACGATCTGGAAAGGTCGGCCATAGAGGGTGATAGCCCCTTACGCGTAGAACAGTCATTGTCCTTGAGTAGGGCGGGACACGTGAAATCCTGTCTGAACATGGGGAGACCACTCTCCAAGCCTAAGTACTCGTGCATGACCGATAGCGAACAAGTACCGTGAGGGAAAGGTGAAAAGCACCCCGACGAGGGGAGTGAAATAGAACCTGAAACCGGATGCCTACAAACAGTCGGAGCCCGCAAGGGTGACGGCGTACCTTTTGTATAATGGGTCAACGACTTAGTGTAACTAGCAAGCTTAAGCCGGTAGGTGTAGGCGCAGCGAAAGCGAGTCTGAATAGGGCGATTGAGTTAGTTGCATTAGACCCGAAACCGAGTGATCTAGCCATGAGCAGGCTGAAGGTTGGGTAACACCAACTGGAGGGCCGAACCCGTATCTGTTGCAATAGATTGGGATGACTTGTGGCTAGGGGTGAAAGGCCAATCAAACTCGGAAATAGCTGGTTCTCCGCGAAATCTATTTAGGTAGAGCGTCGACCGAATACCCTCGGGGGTAGAGCACTGGATGGGCTATGGGGACTCACCGTCTTACTGATCCTAACCAAACTCCGAATACCGAGGAGTACTAGTCGGCAGACACACGGCGGGTGCTAACGTCCGTCGTGAAAAGGGCAACAACCCTGACCTCCAGCTAAGGTCCCCAAGTCATGGCTAAGTGGGAAAGGATGTGAGGATCCCAAAACAACCAGGATGTTGGCTTAGAAGCAGCCATCATTTAAAGAAAGCGTAACAGCTCACTGGTCTAAATAAGGGTCTTTGCGCCGAAAATGTAACGGGGCTAAAGCCATGCACCGAAGCTGAGGATATGCCGTAAGGCATGTGGTAGCGGAGCGTTCCGTAAGTCTGTGAAGGCGGACCCGTGAGGGCTGCTGGAGATATCGGAAGTGCGAATGTTGACATGAGTAACGATAAAGGGAGTGAGAGACTCCCTCGCCGAAAGACCAAGGGTTCCTGCTTAAAGTTAATCTGAGCAGGGTTAGCCGGCCCCTAAGACGAGGCGGACACGCGTAGTCGATGGGAACCACGTTAATATTCGTGGGCCTGGTGGTAGTGACGGATCTCGTGTGTTGTACATTCTTATTGGATTGAATGTGCGGCGAAGAGGTTCCAGGAAATAGCTCCACCGTATAGACCGTACCCGAAACCGACACAGGTGGTCAGGTAGAGTATACCAAGGCGCTTGAGAGAACTATGTTGAAGGAACTCGGCAAATTGCACGCGTAACTTCGGAAGAAGCGTGACCCCATTTTAGGCAACTATGATGGGGTGGCACAGACCAGGGGGTAGCGACTGTTTATCAAAAACACAGGGCTCTGCGAAGTAGCAATACGACGTATAGGGTCTGACGCCTGCCCGGTGCTGGAAGGTTAAAGGGAGGGGTGCAAGCTCTGAACTGAAGCCCCAGTAAACGGCGGCCGTAACTATAACGGTCCTAAGGTAGCGAAATTCCTTGTCGGGTAAGTTCCGACCTGCACGAATGGCGTAACGACTTCCCCGCTGTCTCCAACATAGACTCAGTGAAATTGAATTCCCCGTGAAGATGCGGGGTTCCTGCGGTCAGACGGAAAGACCCCGTGCACCTTTACTATAGCTTTACACTGGCATTCGCCAAGGCATGTGTAGGATAGGTGGTAGGCTTTGAAGCAGGGACGCCAGTTCTTGTGGAGCCATCCTTGAAATACCACCCTTATCTTCGTGGATGTCTAACCGCGGTCCGTTATCCGGATCCGGGACAGTGTATGGTGGGTAGTTTGACTGGGGCGGTCGCCTCCGAAAGAGTAACGGAGGCGCGCGATGGTGGGCTCAGACCGGTCGGAAATCGGTCGTCGAGTGCAATGGCATAAGCCCGCCTGACTGCGAGACTGACAAGTCGAGCAGAGACGAAAGTCGGTCATAGTGATCCGGTGGTCCCGTGTGGAAGGGCCATCGCTCAACGGATAAAAGGTACGCCGGGGATAACAGGCTGATGACCCCCAAGAGTCCATATCGACGGGGTTGTTTGGCACCTCGATGTCGACTCATCGCATCCTGGGGCTGGAGCAGGTCCCAAGGGTATGGCTGTTCGCCATTTAAAGCGGTACGTGAGTTGGGTTCAGAACGTCGTGAGACAGTTCGGTCCCTATCTGCCGTGGGTGTAGGAATATTGACAGGATCTGTCCCTAGTACGAGAGGACCGGGATGGACGTATCTCTGGTGGATCTGTTGTCCTGCCAAGGGCATAGCAGAGTAGCTATATACGGAATGGATAACCGCTGAAGGCATCTAAGCGGGAAACCAACCTGAAAACGAGTGTTCCCTATCAGAGCCGTGGAAGACGACCACGTTGATAGGACGGGTGTGGAAGCATGGCAACATGTGAAGCTTACCGTTACTAATAGCTCGATCGACTTCTTCGTTCCCATTGTTCATGTTCATCAAACAAAGTTCGATGACATCATTCTTCTGTCCTGACGCCCGAAGGGCTCCGGACGGGCCGCGCCAAAAGGCGCGACGGACTAGCGTCCTGTATGGCTGCCACGCTCGATCTCGAGCAAGGCAGGCAAACGGACCAGTCACGGAAAGACGTGTAATTAAGATAAAAAGTGGCAATGCCACCCAGCTTCTCGAAACAACACTCATGTGAAAACATGATCAATGTTGCGTTTTGCCGACCTGGTGGTTATCGCGGGGCGGCTGCACCCGTTCCCATTCCGAACACGGCCGTGAAACGCCCCAGCGCCAATGGTACTCCGTCTCAAGACGCGGGAGAGTAGGTCGCTGCCAGGTCTGCAAAACGCAACATCAAATCTTCTCAAATCAAACTTCGGCCCAGCCGATACAAGAGGGCCGCTAATAGCGGCCTTTTGTCGTTCCGGGACTTAAAACATAAGGCAAACGCCTCGTGCGTCCCTTACAGGAGACAAATCGCCTTCGGCAATTTGCTCCGGCAGTAGGCATCACAGCTTCCCTGTGATGCAGTCGCGATAAATCCCATAGGGATTTACACTGGTAACGCGGGGTGGAGCAGCCCGGTAGCTCGTCAGGCTCATAACCTGAAGGCCGCAGGTTCAAATCCTGCCCCCGCAACCAAAATCTTCAAGACTTATCAAACGAATAAGCCCTCCTCATCGGAGGGCTTTTGCGTTCTAAGCCCTCAAATGCCTATGCATCATCTGAGTCGTAATCTGTCTCTCTTTCTGTGGCCGATTCAGCCTTTCGAGATTGCGATAAATCCGGATTTGGCCATGATGCGCAAATCATCCAACGAAGAAGAAAGCCGCCGTGACCGCCGACCCGTTGCAGATACTCAAGACCGTTTACGGCTATGACACGTTCCGCGGACGCCAGGGCGATATCATCCAGCATGTCATGGCGGGAAACAATGCCTTCGTCCTCATGCCGACGGGCCTTCCTTCAGGTCCGATCTTTGCCAGTGGCACCGCGGGGCAGCTCTAGGATATGCCGGATCGAACTCTTTGCCTGACCGCCGTGTTTCTGATGATCGGCTGCTTCGCGTTGATTGCTTCTAAAGCGGTTGCTGCGCCAAAGCGGGACGATCAAGTCCGTACCGATGTCGGTGGATTCAAGCTCAATAGCGTCCTGGTTGAGACTGGTCGGAAGCCAGACTTGCCACCAATCGTCTTTATTCATGGCGCCAGCGCCAGCCTTTACGATCCGATGTTCTCGTTTCGGACAAAGCTACAGGAACGGGCCAAGCTGTTGTTCGTCGATCGCCCGGGTCACGGCAATTCCGACGTCGGTGGTGAGCAGAACATTTTGCCCGACGGTCAAGCCGACTCCATTGCCGCCCTCATGCAGAAGCGAGGCATCAACCGCGCTATTATTGTCGGTCACTCCTTCGGGGGAGCAATTGCCGCGTCCTTCGCCGTTCGCCATCCGGATATGGTCTTAGGCCTCGTCTTCCTGTCTCCGGCGGTCTACCCATGGAATAGCGGGATCGCCTGGTACTACGAGGCCGCCAGCGCCCCGATCACAGGCACTCTCTTCAGCACTCTTATCGTGCCACCTATCGGGCTTATGACGATCAACAATGCCACGAAAGGCGTCTTTGCTCCGAACCCGGTTCCCGCCGACTACATCGACAAGACACGTGCCCTGCAAGCGCTGCGGCCGCTCGCATTTCGGCACAATGCGAGAGAGGTTGCGGCTTTGAGCGACTGGGCCAGAGCGGCTTCGGTGAATTACCACAAAATCAAAGCGCCTACGGTCATCATCACTGGTGATACTGATAGTATCGTCTCCCCTGAGGTCCACTCCCGTCATCTCGCCCGCGATATTCTCGGTGCCCGTCTGATCGTCGTGCACAATCTCGGGCATAAGTCGGATTTCGTCGCCGGCGATCTGGTAATCGCGGCGATCGAGACGGTCGCAGGCCGCAAGTCGAACCTCAACGCCGTGAAAAGGGATGTCGAGCGGAGGATAGCACGTGACGGCAAGGATTGATGTCTGGCAGCGGCGGTGCCAGTGGGGACTATCCAGCCTCTATGGTCTCGCGGGCATTCTGCATATCGTCCTGCCCAAACCCTTCCTCGGTATCACGCCTGCCTGGGTTCCTGAGCCCGAGGCGGTTATTTTCCTGACCGGTCTGTGTGAGATCGCCGGCGCCGTCGGACTTCTGGTGCCACGGCTGCGGAAAGCCGCCGGCATTGGCCTGGCGTTCTATGCAATCTGCGTATTCCCGGCCAATATCAAGCATGCCATCGACAGCCTTGGTGCAGTGACTGTTTCGCCATGGCAATGGTCCTACCATCTCATCCGATTGCCTTTGCAGCCTTGCCTGGTGTGGTTGGCGCTCTTCGCGGGAAATATCGTCGTTTGGCCATTCAGGCGTGGCGAAAAATAGCTTTGATATCGTCTGACGAAATTCGAAAAGTTTCATCGTCGGCGGATGCATCCTGAAGGCTGGGGAAAGCATGGGCAAGATCACGCTCACCGACGAGATGGGTGGTGTTGCGCACATGACGATCGCCGACGTCAAACAATCCAACGGCGTCATCCATGTCATCGACAAGGTTCTTTGCCCAAGATGTAGTCCGGGGCCATTCCGTCATCAGAAAGGCCGGCGACACTTGAGGTCGCCGGCCTTTTCAGTTTTCGTCGTTGAACGTCAGCCGAATTACATGTTCGGCAGAACGGCGATGTCGCGCACTTCGTTGTCGAGCCCCGTGATCGGGCCGACTTCGCTTGCCGCGCCAGTTTCGAGGTTGACCGTGTAGAGCGTCTTGGATGCGGCGAGATACGCCACGTTCTTGCCGTCCGCCATGCCCTGAATATCAAAGGCATAGGCCGCGGGCTTGTCTTTGAGGCCGAGTTTGCCGATTGCTTTCAGCGTGCCGTCATTCGGCTTGGTCTGCTGGATCAGCGCGCCGATCGTGGCATCGATATTATACATGGCAGTCTTTTCAGGCTTGCCGACGGAGTTTGTATAGGCAGCAGCGACGATGTTCGGGGTCTCGCCCTTGTGCATGTCACCCTCCTCGAAGGCAAGCACACCGTCAACCGTCACCGCGCCCGTATCCGGATGGACGCGATGGTTGGTCGTTCCGGTCATGAAGCGCAGGCGATCGGCCATAGGGTTGAAGTCGACCACGACAGGGGCTTGCGTCATGGTCAGCATTTTGTCCATCTTGGCGACGTCGGTGGCGGCGCCTGTTTCGAGATTGATCGAGACGATGCGATGATCCGGGGTGACGCCGATCACCGTCTTGTTGCCGGGGCGGAAGTCGATGCCTGCAAGCTTGTCGACGCCAGTCACGTCCATCTTTTTCGTCACCGCCGGTTTCTCCGTATCGAAGATGACGAGTGTCTTGTCGCCGGTCAGGCCGAGGACGGGGGCCGCGAATGCGGCCGATGCCACTGTGATGGAAGCAGCGGAGGCAATCAGTGCGAAACGAATGATCTTCATGTCTTTCTCCCGTGTTGAACCGTTCGGAAGTCGTGTAGCGCTCGGCTCTCGACGCTTCCTGAACTGAAGACACGCCAGCCATGCCGTTTGGATGCAGCCTGCGAAAAAATAATTTCGGCTTGCATCCATTCGTTGATTCGGCGGGTATAGTTTTCAAAGCCGACAGTCTTCTTCGTCGGTGTTGGGAGAAGATAGATGCTGATGGGCTCTAGGCCGGACGATCTCGATACGGCACTTGCTGCCTGTGCCAAGGGTGATCGCAATGCGCTTCGCTTGATCTTTGATCGGGAGGCGGGACGCCTGATAGCGGTCGCCGAGCGCATTGTCCGGCGTCGCGAGCTTGCCGAAGAGGTGGTGCAGGACGCCTTCATCCGGATATGGACCCATGCGCATCAGTACAAGGCCGATCGCGGCTCCGCCCGAGGCTGGATTTATGCCATTGTCCGCAACCGGGCACTTAATCTCCTGCGGGATGGAAAGCGCGAGCACACAGTCGAGGAAGTGGAGGCCCTGCGCGAAAGCGAGCAGGCGGATGAGGTCATGGCGGCATGGCACAGGCTGGACCGCAGTTCGCGGCTCTACGATTGCCTTGGCGGACTCGACGAGAGTAAGCGGAGCGGCATTCTTATGGCCTATATCGGCGGCTACTCGCATGGCGAGATCGCCGGGAGGCTGCGCATTCCGCTCGGTACGACGAAATCCTGGATCAGGCGTGGCCTTGCAGCTCTCCGGGAGTGCATGGCATGACCTACGATCGTAAGGATATCCCTGCTATTGCCGATGAATATGTCCTGGGCCTGATAGAGGCCGGGGATGTTGACGAGGTTGAGGCTGCCATGGAACGCGATGCTGAACTGCGCGCCGCAATTGCTGCCAGCCGCGAGCGCTTCCTGCCACTCGACATGAGCGTGGCACCCGCTATCGTCACCGAGCAGCTTTGGCAGCGCATCGAAGCGGCCTTGCCGGTCCAGGATCAACCCGGTGTTATGCCTCTGATCTCAAATGCCAATGACAACCGTAGAAGCGGTTGGCGAATGGTCGCGATCTCGGCCGTCGCCGCCACCTTTTTGCTCGCGATAGGGCTTGCCTACAGCCTGACCCGGACGGTGGAACCGCTTGTCGTCGCGGTTCTAATCAATGATGCTGGGGAGGTGCAGGCGGTCGTCGAAGATTTCGGCAACGCGCAGGCGACGATCCGTATGCTGGCCGATTTCAACATCCCCGGGGACAAGACGATCCAGGTTTGGACCCTGCCGTCCAAAGACACAGGGCCCGTATCGCTTGGCCTGATCGACGGTGCGCGCTCGGCGCATCTGGCTGTTCCGGAATTGCCAACACCAAGGGGGGACCAGCTCTACGAGATCACCCTGGAAGACGCTGGCGGATCTCCAACCGGGCGTCCGACCGGACCGATCCTCGCTAAGGGCCTCGCGAAGTTGCTGCGATAACAATCGCGCCAGATATCTCCGTTTCGGTGCTTGTATGGTAGCTCAATATTTTGATGATGTGAGTTATAGAAAGGCTGGCTATAACTCATGTGACGTGTGCACTGGCCTGCTTACCAGGCAACCTCGTAGATACTGGCGGCATCCGATAGCGACATGGTACGCGGGTTATTGACCAGCAGGCGGGTCTGCTCCATCGCACTTTCCGCGAGCAGAGGAATTCCCTCCTTTGGAATTCCGACATGCCTCAGCCTTACGGGAAGATTAAGGCGCACTGGCAGCATCGTTAGTCCGTCGATGAAACCGGAGAGCCGTCCGTTCTGATCGGCAGGCTCAAGGTGAGGAAAGAGACACGGTGCCAGTTCCGCGTAGGCATCACCACACACCGTCGCGTTGAAGCGCAAGACGTGCGGCAGTACCAGACTGTTGGAAAGACCGTGGGGAACGCCGTAGCGGCCTCCGATCGGATAGGCGAGAGCATGAACGGCAGCGACAGGCGAATTGGCAAAGGCCTGCCCCGCCAACATTGCACCCAGCAGCATCGACTGTCTGGCGGCAAGGTCGGTTCCATCCTCGACGGCGATCGCGATATTCGCTCCGAGAAGCCGCAGGGCTTCTTTGGCAAGGGCACGGGAAACGGGATTGTTGTTTGCACTGGCGGACGTGAAGGCCTCGATGGCGTGGACCATTGCGTCAATTCCCGTCGCCGCGGTCACGGCGGGAGGAAGTCCGATGGTCAGGTTCGCGTCGAGAAGCGCCACGTCTGGCAGAAGTACGGGTGATACTACGCCCTTTTTCTGGTGTTCGCCCGTGGTGATGATCGAAATCGGCGTGACTTCCGATCCGGTACCGGCCGTTGTCGGCACGAGCACCAGCGGCAGACGCTCCCCCGTCACCTTGCCAACGCCGTAGATAGTGTCGAGCGCTTCGCCGCTTTTGGCAATGAGCGCCACAAGCTTTGCGACATCGAGCGACGAGCCGCCGCCGATGCCCAGCACACCGGTTGCGCCAAACGTCACCGCCTGTGCCGCAGCCGCATGGATGATGGCTTCCGGTGGATCAGCGACAACACCGGTGAAGATTGATGTTTCGGCGCCGGCTTCTGTAAGACTGGCAAGCGCCGGCTGAACGAGCCCCGCCTTGACGACCCCATCGTCCGAAATCACCAGAACGCGCGGACCGAGCATGCTCCTCAGCTCCGAAAGCTTTGCGATACAGCCCGGTCCCGCAATGATCTGCGGGACGGTTGCGAATGTGAATGTGGACATCCTGCCGACCTTTTACTGATGCCATTTGACGAGAGGCTGATAATGATGCGGCTGACGCATGACAACAAGGTCTTTTCGCCGGACGATGTTCGTTGGATAGGGTGTATCGAGATTGGTGGTGTCGACGGTCGCACCGGCAATCCCTTCCGCGTCCGGTATCACCGATTCCTGACGCGGAAAGGCAAAGGAGTCCGGCCCGAACACGGCACTCTTGCCCAGATATCTCCGTGGCTCATCAAGTACATTGGCGAAGGCGAAATAGACGTTGTTCTCGCCGCAGCGGGGTCTTTTCTCGGGTCTTCTGGATGTGGCGGGTCTGCTGGGCCCGGCATTGGTGCATTCGGCGATAACACTGCCGTCGCACGACGGCTCAGAACCGGCATAGTGCGCCTCAACAGCTCCGCCTGGGATGGGGGCCGCCCCCTTCGGCGGCTACAAGTAGTCGGGCAACGGTCGGGAATATGGCAAGTTCGGTCTGCAGGAGTTCACCGAAATAAAGGGCATCGTCGGCTTCGGAGACTGACCGTTACGACCCATCTCGCATCGTGACGCGTTCATCGGGACTCGCCTCGAAATCGGGAAGCTTCGGATCTTCATCCCCATCGCGCCGTGCCGACGGCGATAACAGGGCCGGTTGCCTGACCAGTCGGCGAGCCGCCGAAAGGTTCGACGCTGATCGCGAAGATGGTGCCTTCGGTGATGCTGTTGCGCATGTCTGCGGGGATTATAAGATCGCCATTCGTGCCGGGCTGGAAGACGCCGAGCGAGCGGGTCTTGCCGCCGTCCAGCACCAGCCACAGTTCCAGCGATTTTTCGTCGGTCTTACCGGTTGCAACAGGCACAATGCGCATCCGTCCGGATTCCGCATCGTAGGAGGCGAGGAGATTAACCTGGCTGTCGGTCGTTGCAAGTTCGGCTACCAGCGGGGTGGCGCCCTGCCACTTTTCGGGGAAGGCGGCGTAAACGATGGCGGCCACGGCGGTTGCGCTGGTAACAACCGAGATCCAGCGCCAGAAGGACGCGGAATTCCAGAGGCTGCCATTGGTACTGGCGGTCCTGCTGCCGAACAGGCGTTCTTCGATACGCGCAAGAACAGCAGCGCTCGGTGCCTGCTCCTGGTAATCGGCATTGAAGTCGGAAAAATCCGCCTCCCAACGCTGCACCAGCTGTGCGAAGGCCTCGTCGTCCTGCAGGCGTCGTTCCAGTTCACGGCGCTTTTCGAGCGGCAGGACGCCCAGGACATATTCACCGGCGAGGATGTCGTCTCGCGAATGCTTGCCACCGCTCTGTTCGCCCGTCGTCATCGCTGCATGCACTCTCTGAGCTTGAGAAGACTGCGTCGCAGCCAGGTTCTGATCGTGTTAAGCGGCACGCGCAATTCTTCGGCGAGTTCGAGATAGCTTAAGCCCTCGACATAGGCCCGGCGCACCGCCTGTGCGTGTACGGTCTCAAGCTCGCGCATGCAGTCTTCGATCCTGCGGCCTTCATCGGCGAGAACGATCTGCTGCTCAGGATCGCGGGCGCTCTCGTCGGCAAGATCGTAGGCTTCCTCAATGTCGTCGGTTATGGGCTTGCGTGCGCGGATCGTGTCTATTGCATGGTTGCGGGCAATGGCGGCAAGCCATGTGGCGGGTTTGCCGGCGCTGGCGGCAAATGTTCGAGCCCGCTGCCATACCTTGATATAGATTTCCTGCAGCGCCTCCTCGGCTTCCGTTCTGTCACGCAGGATTTTCAGGCAGATCGCGAAAAGCTTCGGACTGGTTGCCTGATAAAGCGAGACGAATGCTGAACGATCACCCATGCCGACGCGGTTGATAAGGCCTGCGATCTCTGTGCCCTGCATTCGAACCTTCCTTGCTGCGCCTCCTTTATAGGGTCGTCTTTCGCAGGAAGACAAGAGATGCATGCTCATGCTGCGAACCTGGCAACGACTGGGCCGCAGGGTTATCGGACTTAAGCGGCCGGTAAGAGGGGATGTCGTCATCATAGGCCCGTCGGATTTTCCAGCGGGCCGATAAGCCGCACCGTGATGAGATAGCCGATTGTAGCCGCTGCCGCAGAGACGAAGGTTCCCCATAGGAGATCGGCGACGGTCAGGGTCGTGGACCAGCTTTTCAACGTCGCCTGATTGGTCAGGTCGTAAGTGGCATAGGCCATGAAGCCGACCACTGCGCCATAAAGCAGCGCGGTCGTCCATTCCCCCGTCTGAAAGGCCGGGCGAACCGCAAGAAAGGTCAGGCCGGCGGCATAGATGAGGTAAAAGATGACCGCCGGAGCAAGCCGGAAGTTTTCTGCCAGAAGATCGCCGATGGCCGGGCGGTAAAGACGCGACGCCATCGTGCTCAACCAGATGAAATCAATCACCAGAAAGGCGACGAGGGTAAAAAGGTAGGCTGCGAAATAGGTTTTCATTGGTGTTTTCCTTTGCAGGGCATCGATAAGGAAGCGACGATGGGGGGTCGAAGCAACGTGAAGATGTGGCTAGTCGATCCTTGTCCAGTTTATGCCCTTGCACAGCAGGCCGGCGACGATACAGCCTTTCGTGGTCATGCCGTTGCCGTTTATTGTCACTGTTATCCTGTAGGATTTATCCCGCTGGGGGTCGAAAGCGGTGCCGGAATAACTGCCTGCCTCTGTCTGCTTTATGTCCATGATCAGCCGGTCCCCGGCCTTTTCCTTCGGGGTGCCCGGCTTGATCCAGGTGTTTGTGGCACAGATATTTTCACCGCAGGGCGCGATCAGTACTTTCGCCTGGCCGTCTCCGCGCGCCCAGTTGCCGTCGATATCGGCCGCCGTCGCGCTGGACGCGACCAGCAGTGGCCATAGGACGGAAGCAACCGTCAACCCGTTGATCATCATTGTCTCTCTCCGCAGTTTGGTCCCGCCTTATCTGTGTTCGATCGTGTAGAAGCCGACGTTTATGCTCCCCTCGGCAAAGCCTGCCTCGCAATAGCAAAGGTAATAATCCCAAAGCCGCCGAAAGCGGTCATCGAAGCCGAGCAGGGAAATCGTCTGCCACCGCGCATGAAAACGCTGGCGCCATTCGGCGAGCGTGAGCGCGTAGGACTGGCCGAAAAGTTCCTTGTCGGTGAGCTTCAGGCCGGTTTTGCCGACCGCCTTTTCGAGCGCGGCATCTGAGGGCAGAAAGCCGCCGGGAAAGACGTATTTCTGGATGAAATCCGCCTTACGCCGATATGTATCGAAGCGGCTTTCTTCAATCGAAATGATCTGCAGCACCACGCTGCCGCCCGGTTTCAGGCATCTTTTCAGCGTTTCGAAATAGCTCGGCCAATAGGCCTCGCCGACTGCTTCGAACATTTCGACGGAGACAATCCTGTCGAATTGGCCGTTCAGGTCGCGGTAATCCTGCAGCCTCAGATCGATGCGGTCTGTACTGTCCGCTTTTTCCGCTGCATTTTTTGCCCATTTTAACTGGGAGGGGGAGAGAGTGATGCCGGTGACGTTGGCTTTGGCCTGCGTGGCAAGGTGAATGGCGAGTGCGCCCCAGCCGCAGCCGATCTCCAATATGTTTTCACCGCCGCTCAATCGCAGTTTATCGACGATACGGTCCAGTTTTTTCAGTTGGGCGGCCTCGAGCGTAGACGCCGTGTCATCGAAAATCGCCGACGAATACAGCATCGAGGGATCAAGCCACTGCCGGTAAAACTCGTTGCCGAGATCATAATGCGCTTCGATATTGCGACGGCTGCCGCGTCTGGTATTGGCATTCAACCCGTGCGCAGTGCGGTTGAGAAGGCGCATCGGCAGGCTGCCACGCATTGACCTTGCGAACGCCTCGCGATTTTGGGCCGCAAAGCGGATCAGCGCCGTCAGATCTGGTGTGGTCCAGTCGCCTTCGATGAAACCCTCGGCAAAGCCGATGTCGCCGTTCAGCAGCATCCGCCGGATCGCGCGCCAGCTATGCAGGACAAGGATTGCCTCGCTGCCATTCGTTGCGCCGGATTTTTCAATGAAGCCGCCGCCGGGAAGAGTGATGTGTAATCTTCCCCTGTCGATATTGCTCAACAGCCGGTTGATGAGCCACATGCCTGGGCTGATGCGGTCGTTCAGGCGCGTATTCTTCGCCGATAATTCCGTGAGATTGTCAAACGGGGTCATGAATTTTGGCCTCGATTTGCGACGATGAAGGATGACGGAAGGAGACTGGACTGGCAGGCGGCAGCGGCCGTTTTCTGAGCTGCACGCCTTTCAGCCAAATTTTCAGGGCCTCCCAATGAATGCCCAGAACGACCTTGAGCGTCAGGAGGGGAATGGCGAACAAAGCTTTCAGAAGCGCACCGTCCGTCAATTCGACACGCCGGGCCAGATGCCGGGCGGTCAAGACCAGGCCGTCATTGTCGAAAGTATCGATAACGATTTTCAGCCTGTCGCCGGGCGGGGCGACGCGGAAAACATAGTGGAGATCCATGTCCATGAATGGAGAGACATAAAAGGCCTTGTCGCATCGCTGGACGATCTCGGTCGATTTTCCGGCTTCCACCGGGATCAGGTATGAGTGTCTCTCGCCAAACGTGTTGTCCACCTCCCAGAGGATAGCTTTGAGCGACAAGTCGCGCCCGTAGCAGAAGAAGACACTGAGTGGGTTGAAGGCCCAGCCGAGCACGCGCGGCATGGTGAGCAGACGTATCGGCCCTCCGTCCACTGCCATGCCTGCCGCGGTCATGGCTGCCTCGATCTGCTGGCGCAGCCCGATGGCGCTGCGGTTGCCGCGGTCCCTGGTGTGAAACGAGAACAGGTTGAACCGGTCTACGGAGAAAAATCGCAATTTCCGGTCGAGCACGTTCAACTCGTCAAGGTCGAGGAGCAGCGAATAAATCCGGTAGGCGAGCTTATGGGTTTTCGGCTTGAAGCGCGCATGCGTTACATGGCCGGGAAAAAGCGCCGAGGTGAGGGGAGACGTCATGCCATCGCCTCCATGATTTCCGTGTCTGTCGCAATCGTCGCCAAATCGAGGCGGATAATCCGGCCGTTGTCGTCAGCAACCTTCCACGGACGGGATACGCCGCCAAGATCTTCGGCGACGGCAAGGCCGGCCTGAAGACCATCTTCATGAAAACCGGATCCGAAATAAGCGCCGCAGAACCAGGTGTTTCGCAGACCCTGCAAGGCCCATAGCTCCTGACGCATCTGTTCGGTGCCAGCGTCAAAAACCGGATGGTGATAGGTTTCCTCCGCGATGATTTTTCCTTGATCCGGTTCCCGCGCCGGGTTCAGCGTTACGAAAATGTCCGGGATTTCGCCCAGCGGCTGAAGCCTGTTCATCCAGTAGGTAATGCTCGGCAGGCTTGTTTTAATGCGCGTGTCGGCCACATAGTTCCAGCTTGACCAGGCAGCGCGGCGGCGCGGCATGAAACGGCTGTCGGTGTGAAGCACGGCGCGGTTTTGGGTGTAGGAAAAAGCGCCAAGAATGCGCCGTTCGGCGCGTGTTGCATCCGCGAGCATGTCGAGCGCCTGATCCGCATGGGTTGCTATTACCACGTCATCGAAGCGCATGGCTTTGCCGTCCGCAGTGGTGATTTCGACGCCGCCCGGCAGGCGGTGGATGCGCTTCACCGGCGTCGAGAGGAGAATTCGGTCCGCAAACGGTGCCGTGATGCGTTTCACATATTCGCGCGAGCCACCGACGACTGTGCGCCAGACCGGCCGATTGCGCAGCAACAGCAGGCCGTGATTGCGGCAGAATTTGATGAAATGCGCCGCCGGATAACGGCCGACCTCCATGGCCGGCGTGGACCAGATGGCCGCAGCCATGGGGTAAAGATGATCGTCGCGGAACGCTGAACCATACCTGTTGCGGGAGAGATATTCGTCGAGAGACAGATCGCCCATCAAATGCAGGTCGCGTGGGGCGTTGCGGTAAAAGCGCAAAAGGTCCGCAAGCATCGCCCAGAAACGTGGCCTCAGGATGTTGGACTTCTGGGCCAGCAGGCCAGGGCCGGTTCCGCCGGAATATTCGAAGCCGCCATCATCCAGAGAAACGGCGAAAGACATGTTCGAAGCCGCGGTCGCCACGCCCAGTTGCTGGAAAAGCGCGGTGAGATTGGGATAGGTCTGCTCGTTATAGACAATGAATCCGGTATCGACATGGACTTGTCCATGGTCCGTGCTGAACGTCACCGTATTGGTGTGGCCGCCGATGCGGTCAGCCGCTTCGAAAACAGTTACATCGTGCCGTTGCGACAAAAGCCAGGCCGCCGACAAACCGGAAATTCCCGTTCCGACGACGGCGATGCGGCGGCTTTGTTGTTTTTTCGCTTCCGTGTCGACCATTTTTCCTCGCTATAGCACTGCCAATCCAGTCTTGGGGACTGCGACATGTACGAGGAGGCCGCCCGATCAGTTTCACCGGCGCATCGATTTTTTGAAATTTTGTCCGGCGCCTGAAACTACTTTGCCGGTCCGCTCGTATTTGCCATCACGAAACCCGACCTCAAACCATTCAAAATGGCGAGCGAATTAGTGATGTTTTCTGTAGTCCTGACGCTTGCCATTCTCATGTCGCTTCTGATGGCGGGCGCTTGGGCGTTGCAGAGAGCAACCGGTTCAAGCGGCTGGATCGACACGGTCTGGGCTGGGAGTGTCGGGCTTGGCGGAATTTTCGCTGTTGTTTTCGCCGGCGGAGACGGCTGGCGGCGCGGTGCTACACTTTTCCTGGTCGTTGTCTGGTCCCTGCGGCTTGCCGGCCACATCGGCATGCGCACGAAAAGAGGCGGGGAAGATCCCCGCTATGCAAAGCTTATGAAGCAATGGGGGAGCGCTGCCGCCCTGCGGCTGTTCATCTTCCTGCAGATACAGGCAATCGCTGCTTTCGTGCTTGTTCTTGCGGTCTATCTTGCGGCAAGCAACACCCATGTGTTTCCGCGTGTGGTTGACGTTATCGCCATGGTGGTTGCCCTTGGCGCGCTGGCAGGTGAAGCGCTCTCCGACGCCCAGCTCTGGAAATTCAGCAAGACCGCAGCGGCAAAAAACAGTGTCTGCGAAACCGGGCTGTGGCGTTATTCCCGCCATCCCAACTATTTTTTCGAATGGCTTTTCTGGTGCGGTTTTCCGCTGCTGGCCATTCAGGGGCAGGCCATGTCATGGGTATCGCTCGTCGCACCGGCGATGATGTACTGGCTGCTTGTCCATGTCTCAGGCATTCCGCCGCTTGAAGACCATATGCTGCAATCGCGCGGGGAAAAATTCCGCGCCCTTCAACAACGCGTCAACGCCTTTTTTCCGGGGCCACGCAAGAACGAGGACAAGCCATGAACATGCTCGCACTCGCGATCAACGCCGCCGAGCGCGCGCCGCTCAGCGACAGCGTGACGCTCGCCGGAATAGATATGCTCTGCGCACGGACGAAGCGGCGGCTTGCCGCCATTACAGCGGATGCGGAAGAGGCTTTCGCGGCGGATATGATGAAGTTTCCCGTCGCCAGCCATACCGACGATGCAAACAAACAGCATTATGAAGTGCCAGCGGCATTTTTTGCGCTCGTTCTGGGAGAGCAGCGCAAATATTCCTGCTGTTATTATGACGATGCCACGACGACGCTGGATGAAGCTGAAAATATTGCTTTGGCCAAGACCTCGGCCCATGCCGGCCTTGAGGACGGCATGGATATTCTGGAACTCGGCTGCGGATGGGGTTCGTTATCCCTCCATATGGCCGGCCGTTTCCCAAATGCGCGCATCACGTCAGTCTCGAACTCCGTGTCGCAGCGCGAATATATAATCGCTCGTGCCCGAGAACGGGGTTTTTCAAACCTTTCTGTAGTGACGGCCGATATGAATGATTTCACGACGGGCGATCGATTCGACCGTGTCGTATCGGTGGAAATGTTCGAGCATATGTCGAATTGGCGCGTGTTGTTCGAGCGTGTTCACTCGTGGCTGAAGCCGGACGGCAGGTTTTTCATGCATGTGTTTAACCACCGCGACCGATCCTATCGTTTCGACCACAACAATCCTGCCGACTGGATCGCCCGCCACTTCTTCACCGGCGGCATCATGCCGGCCTTCGACCTTCCCCATCGCTTCAGTCAGCTTTTCGCCGTCGAGCGGGAGTGGCGCTGGTCAGGGTCGCACTATCGCCGGACAGCGCTCGATTGGCTCGAAAATTTCGACAAAAAAATTGACCGTATCCGACCCATTCTGCAGCAAACCTATGGTGCCGACGCCCGGCTGTGGGAAAGGCGTTGGCGATTGTTCTTCCTGGCGACCGCGGGGCTTTTCGGGCATGAGGGCGGTGACGTGTGGGGTGTGGGGCACTACTTTTTTAAGAGGGTTTAGTGTTGGCGCCACACAATCGGCGTAGGTACCTTCTAAAAACCGCGCTCGAAACGTTTGCCAAAACGAATGTTTGCATCCCCGCAATAATGAATAGGCTGGCCGCATCTTTCGTCAGCCGCGCCTGCGACGCGAAGCCTATGGTGATATACTGGCCTATATTAAGGAGCGTCAGGACCAGAAGGCCAAGCCGACGATAAAGAGCAACAGCGACAAGAATGGCTACGTCAAGCATGCCCTACGCCGGGCCGGCTGAAGGACATCATGAGCGATCCAACGGTGATTGCAGAACGAAAGAAGGCGCTGTTGTCACTCGATACTGCCGAATAGCGCATCGATAAATTGTCTCAAAGCGGAAACCGAAGGGGTGTATCTACCACCCGCCCCGATCTGACAAGTCTCCGTGCATTCAGGGCCCCGCAACCAAAGTCCCTCAAATACCACAAAAAAACCCCGCCGCGGACCATTTTACGTTGGTGTCCCTCAATCCTCCGGACTTGGACCATTAGATTCACCGCATCTCGCCTTGCGTGGGGTGTCACCATTTTTGGATCAGCTCAGACGTGGCTTCCGCCACTTGGCGAGTAGATTTTTCATTCTCACGTTTCAGATAAATCAGGATCGCATGGGTCGACGCTCATCACTGATCGTGCCGGCTTAAGCTTTCGGGTGCGAGCCAAAGCATCCGCGAGATCATTTCCCGCTATACCGGAGTGTCCCTTGCACCACTCTATCTCCACGTTCGGATTACGAAGGAGCAAGCTATCCAAACTCCGCCACAGGGCTTCATCCGGTATCTGCCGTTTTCGAACTCGCGAATTGGGGTTGATACGTTTCCAACCATTGGTCCGCCAGATTTTGCGATGGCGGTGGCAACCTTCGACAACATGAACGGAGTCCGTCCAAAGGACGGTTGTCCGGCCAGGAGCGTGAGCATCCAGCCATAAAAGTGCTTTCGTGACTGCCATGACTTCAAAGGAATTATTTGTAAGTCCGATTTCCATCCCACGCGCAGCATGGAGTTGCTGCCCCGTCTCGAAGACGACAAATGCCCAGCTTCCCGATATTCCAACGGGATCGTACGAACCATCCGTGTAGATTGTGAGTGGAGCAGTCATCGAGCTCGTTTTCCCGTGTCAAAACCGCCTGGAAAAATAACAGTGCCTTCGAGTCATTTCTGTAGATGGCGTTTACCACGTCCTCGTCGAATCAAAATCTCCTGTTCTTTGTATCGGGACAGAAAATTCTGGCTTTCGCAGAGTAGGTCGTACCAGATCGGGAGGTCTCGAGCGCGGTAACCTTCACTCTACAGTTCCTAGCCTAACTCTTGCACCTATGAATGGCGGAAAAAGGCAATTCCAGCCTTAATGAGAGACATAGCCTCCGCGCTTCACGTCGCGAAGCGCGACGAACACGGCCGCTGCCAGCACAGCAATCATCGCACCCGTAATAATCAGAACCGATCCATGCGCCTGAGTGAAGGCGCTGCGCGCCGCGGTCCGTATCGCCTCAGCCTCATCTCCACCCAACCGCGCGGCTGCCGTCATCGCTTCACCTATGGATCCACCTGCGTCGGCTGCTGGAGAAAACGAGCGTGAAACTGCGGAGAAATAGATTGAGTTCACGAGCACTCCGAAGAAGGTGATCCCAATGCCGGCGCCAAGTTCGTAGCCGGTGCTTTCCAGAGCACCCGCGGCACCTGCCTTATCCGCTGGCGCGCTTCCCATGATGGCGATGGACGATGCCAAAAGACCAATGCCGAGGCAAAGGCCAAGCATCGCCAGAAGCGCCGCCGTCATCTGCGGCGAAGTGATGAGATCGATGGATGCGAGACCGAACAGCGCCGAGGCGGCTCCCATCATCGAGAGGGTTGCGATCGGCCGAAGACCGAATCTATTCGCAAGGTTGCCACCGAGTGGACCACCCACGGCCGCCGCAATGACGAGTGGCAGCATGAACAGACCGGCATCGAGCGGCGACATGCCGAGCACGTACTGGAGTTCCTGCGCAAGCACCAACTCAAACCCCGCCAATGCGCCGGAGGCGACGAACGCCATCAGCATCCCGGCAGCAATCGCTGGTTTGAGGAAGAGCGACAGGTCGAGCATAGGATTGCGGGACGAGACTTGCAGCCTGCCAAACCAGCCGAGCAGAATTATACCCGCGGACAGTGATGCAGCGACCGTACCGTTGATGCCGCCTTTCATCCCGGTCTTGATGCCGTAAACGGTCAGAACCAGACCCGAGACCAGCAATGCCGCCTGTCCGATATTCCAGGCCCCGAGACCGGTGCCAACCTTCCTCGGAACAAGGAACCAGACAAGGGTGATGACGACAGCCAACACCGGAAGATTGACGAGGAAGACCGACCCCCACCAGAAGTGCTCGAGCAGGATGCCCCCGACAAGCGGACCGATAGCGGCGCCCGCCATGCCGACGACACTCCACAAACCGAGTGCTCGCGCCCGCTCGCCATCATCCTCGAATGTCGTGCGAATGATGGCAAGGACGCAGGGCATGATCATCGAAGCGCCAACGCCAAGGACGGCGCGGGAACCGATCAGCATCGCCGGCGACGTCGAGAATGCGGCCGCAGCCGATGCGCCGCCAAACACGACAAGTCCGGTCAGAAGCATTCGCCGGTAGCCCATGCGGTCTGCAAGCGTTCCCATCGGCACCAGCAGACCGGCCATGACAAGCGCATAGATGTCGATGATCCAGAGCACCTCGGTACCGGAAGCACCAAGAGCGATGGTCAGTGAAGGCACCGCAATATGGAGAATGGTGAGGTCGAGCACGACGGGCAGAAAGGCCATCATGACGGCAGAGAGAATAAGCCAACGATTGGCGGAGGACATGCGAGACACCTGCGACACGAATTTTTTATCAGAACGATCGTTTCACTATTGCATTAATACACGATCGTTCGTAAAACAATCAAGTGACAAATTGGAGAATGACGTGGGTCGTATTCGCAGGATTCAGAAAGATGACATCTTGGATGCCGCCGAGCGCGTGGTGTTGAAGCTCGGCGCCGCCGGGCTTTCAATCGATGCCGTCGCCCAGGAGGCCGGTGTCAGCAAGTCCACCGTCGTTTACGATCACAAGTCGAAGAGCGCATTGCTTGAGGCTCTGATCGACCGCCGTATATCGCAGGAACTGGAGCGGCAGGCAAAATCGGTCGAAGATGCTGCCGATACCCCTCATCCAGAGCTTTTCGGGCGGATCAAGCTCGCCGAACGTGTTGTGGATGATACCGAACGCGCGGTTGCCATGGCGATCAGCGCCTCCGTTTCCTCCGAGGAGAAGCTCCAGCAGCAGATGCGTGACTGGACGTTGGCAGACCTCAAGGCCATGGGCGAGGGTGCCCGTCCCGAAGCGGCCCTGATGGCTTACCTTGCCCTCTCGGGCTTCTATTTCACCGAACTTTTCGGTTTCCACCAGTGGAGCCAGAATGATCAAGCCAGAATTCTCGAAGGTGTGCGAACGATCTACACGTCCTATCCCGAGAAGTAATCATCGCCCATAGGGCCCAATAACAGCCGATCCAAGGAAGAAATATGTACCGCTGCAGCCAACTGCCGCGCCTGAAGGCGTGCCTTATTGCAACCTCGATTCTCATGCTGACGGCGACGACTGCCCTTGCGCAGGAAGGCGGGGAGATGCCGCCCGCCGCCGTCGGTGTCATCGATCTCAAGGCGCATGCGATCCCGGTTATCAGTGAGCTTCCGGGCCGTGTGGCCGCCACCCGGATATCCGAAGTGCGTGCCCGCGTCTCCGGTATCTTGCAGGAGCGCGTTTTCGAACAGGGCGCGCTCGTGAAGGAGGGTGACGTCCTTTATCGGATCGATCCCCGTCTCTTCAAAGTCCGCGTTTCCAGCGCGCAGGCAACTCTTCGCCGCGCAGAAGCCACGCGCGACAACGCCAAGGTCCAGCTGGAACGGCAGAGGATGCTTCGGGAGCGCAATGTTGCCAGCGGTATCGACTATGACACCGCGGCCGTCAATCTTGCTCAGGCAGAGGCCGATGTGGCACTTCAGCAGGCTTCTCTCGAAGAGGCAAAGATCAATCTCGAATATACCGAGGTTCGTGCTCCGATCACAGGCATCATCGGCGGCGCGCTCGTCACCGAAGGCGCGCTTGTTACCGCGGACGGCACATCGAATCTCGCGTTGATTCAGCAGATTAATCCTGTCTATGCCGACTTTACCCAGTCCGCGCAGGATCTTCTGGCGCTACGCCGCGCCGTTACTGACGGCAAGCTGGCAAGCCCCGCTCCCGGACAGGCAAGCGTAGAGCTGGTTTTTGATGGCGGTGATGTCTACGGCGGGAAAGGCAAGCTGCTGTTTTCCAGCGCCAACGTGGATTCAACGACCGGCCAGGTGACATTGCGTGCCGAGTTTCCGAACCCGAATGGCGATCTTTTGCCCGGCATGTACGTGCGCGTGCGCATCGAACAGGCCGTCCGTCAGGGCTCAATCACCATTCCTCAGCGTTCCGTGCTGAGAACCCAGGACGGCAAGGCGCAGGTATACGTTGTCGAGGCTGATGACACTGCGAAGCTCCGGGATGTCCAGCTAGGACAGGCGCTTGGCCAGGAGTGGGTGGTCGAGAGCGGCCTTAAGGAGGGCGAGAAGGTCGTGGTCGATGGTGTGCAGAAGGTTCAGCCGGACACCAAGGTTGCCTCTGAATCCTGGTCGGCGGACGAACACAAGCAATCTGGCGGCGTAATTCCCGCCACCTCGGGAAATTCAAGGTAATATAATGGCACAGTTCTTTATCAGTAGGCCGATCCTTGCCTGGGTCTTCGCCCTGTTCATTTCCATAGCGGGCATCATCGCCTTGCCCTTTCTGCCGATTGCGCAATACCCCAAGGTTGCGCCGCCGCAGCTCACCATTTCCACCTCCTATCCCGGTGCCTCACCGCAGGAAATCTATCAGGGTGTGACGCGGCTGATCGAGGAGGAGCTGAACGGCGTCGCCAACATGATGTATTTCGAATCGACTTCGGACACATCAGGCGCTGTCAGCATCAATGCCACCTTCGAGGCCGGCACCAACATCGATCAGGCATCGGTCAACGTGCAGAACGCTATCCGGCGCGTGGAGTCTCGTCTTCCGTCTGCGGTCACCTCGCAGGGTGTCAACGTTGAAGAAGCAGCATCGGGCTTCCTGATGATGATCACGCTGACCTCCACCGACGGTCGCATGGACGAAGTCGCACTTGGCGATTATCTGAACCGAAACGTTCTTGGTGAAATCCGCCGTCTTGATGGCGTCGGTCGCGCCCAGATGTTCGCGGCTCAGCGCGCCATGCGCGTCTGGATCGACCCGGACAAGATGGTCGGCCTGAATCTGACGGCAGCAGACATCAATGCCGCCATCACCGCCCAGAACGCCCAGGTTGCTGCCGGCCAGATTGGCGCTGCCCCAAACCCGGTATCGCAGGATCTGACCGCCACGGTTCTCGTACAGGGCCAGCTTTCTGACCCCAGGGCGTTCGGCGAAATTATCCTGCGCGCAAACCCCGATGGCAGCGCAGTCCTTCTGAAGGATGTCGCCAGGATCGAACTTGGTGCGGAAAACTACAACTTCACCAGCCGCCTGAACGGGCAACCGAGCGCGGCAGTTGGTATTCAGCTTTCCTCGACGGGGAACGCGGTAGCGACTTCGAACGCCGTAAAGTCGAAGATGGACGAGCTGTCGCAGTTTTTCCCCCAAGGGGTTGAATACGCCACGCCATACGACACCAGCCCATTCGTGTCGGCGTCCATCGAGAAGGTGCTGAGCACGCTGATCGAAGCCGTCGTACTCGTCTTCGTCGTGATGTTCGTGTTCCTGCAGAATTTCCGCTACACCGTCATCCCGACTCTGGTCGTTCCCGTTGCGCTGTTAGGCACATGCGCCATCATGTTCGCGACCGGCTTCTCCATCAACGTGCTGACCATGTTCGCAATGGTTCTCGCCATCGGTATTCTCGTCGATGACGCTATCGTAGTGGTTGAAAACGTTGAACGTATCATGGCTGAGGAAGGCCTCTCACCCAAGGCCGCAACCCGCAAGGCGATGGGGCAGATTACAGGCGCGATCCTCGGGATCACCCTTGTCCTCGCATGTGTGTTCATCCCGATGGCTTTCTTCCCGGGTTCGACCGGCATCATCTATCGCCAGTTTTCGCTGACGATGGTCGTATCGATCGGCTTTTCCGCTTTTCTGGCGCTGTCGCTTACTCCAGCGCTCTGCGCCACTTTCCTCAAGCCAATTGCCAAGGGGCATCACGAGAAAAAGGGGTTGGCAGGCTGGTTCAACCGCAATTTCGACGGCCTGACAAACCGCTACGTCAAGGTGACCAACGGCATGGCAAAGCGCGCCGGCCGGATGATGGTGATCTACCTCGCCCTCGTTGTTGGTCTTGGCTACCTGTTCATCAATCTCCCCTCGGCATTCGTGCCCGCGGAAGACCAGGGAACATTGCTGGTCGACATTCAGGGGCCGCCGGAAGCCAGCGCCAATCGCACGCAGGCGTCGGTCAGGCAGATCGAAGAAATCCTGAAAGCAGAGTCCGGCGTCAAGGATGTCATTGCGATCCAGGGCTTCAGCTTTTCCGGTAGCGGCGCCAACGCCGCGCTGATGTTCGTCACTCTCAAGGACTGGAGTGAACGCGGTGCGGACAACTCGGCGCAAGCCATTGCAGACCGCGTGAACATGTCGCTGTTCGGCCTTAAGGATGCGACCAGCTTTGCGCTTTCCCCTCCGGCTATCGAAGGTTTCGGTGCCACGGGCGGTTTCGCATTCCGCCTTCAGGACCGCAATGGTGTTGGCCAGGCCGCCCTGTCTGCTGCGGGAGCCGAATTGATGCAGAAGGCTGGGCAAAGTCCGGTGCTGACCGGCATGCGTGTGGAAGGCCTTCCGGATGCGGCGCAGGTTCTGCTGGTGATCGATCGCGAAAAGGCGAACACGTTCGGTGTGACCTTCTCCGACATCAACAACACGATCACCGCCAACCTTGGATCGTCCTATATCAACGACTTTCCGAATGCCGGCCGCATGCAGCGTGTCATCGTGCAGGCCAAGGACCAGAGCCGCCTTCAGGTCGAAGATTTGCTCAAGCTGAACGTCCGCAATGCCAGCGGCGGAATGGTTCCGCTGTCGTCCTTTGCAATTGCGCAGTGGCAGAAGGGTTCGCCACAGATCGTTGGTTACAACGGCTATCCGACGATACGCATCTCGGGTGAACCTGCTCCCGGCAACTCATCGGGTGCGGCCATCGCCGAGATGGAACGTCTGGCGGGCGAAATGCCCGAGGGCATCGGCTTCGAGTGGACGGGTCAGTCGCTCGAGGAAATCAAATCCGGTTCACAGGCGCCCTTCCTGTTCGGCATCAGCCTTCTCTTCGTCTTCCTGCTTCTCGCAGGTCTCTACGAAAGCTGGTCGATCCCGTTCTCGGTCATGCTCGTGGTGCCGCTCGGTGTCATCGGTTGCGTGCTTGCGGTCATGCTCGCCGGAATGCCGAATGACATCTATTTCAAGGTGGGCCTGATCGCGATCATCGGCCTGTCGGCAAAGAACGCGATCCTCATCATCGAATTTGCCAAGGACAATTACGCCGAGGGCAAGCCGTTGCTGGAATCAGCGATCGAGGCCGCAAAGCTCCGCTTCCGCCCGATCATCATGACCTCGCTCGCATTCACGCTCGGCGTCGTACCGTTGGCAATCGCCTCCGGTGCCAGTGCCGCCAGCCAGAATGCCATCGGCACGGCCGTTCTGGGCGGCATGATTTCGGCGACAATCCTTGGTGTGTTCTTTGTCCCGGCCTTCTTCGTCTTCGTGCTGAAACTGTTCAGGACGAAGCGGCCGGAGGCGGACGATGCAGCCGCGAGTTCCGAGATTGTGCCAATCACTCACGGTTCGAGCACATAACCTCAATCGCAGTTCGGGGTGTATCTTCCTCTGCACCGCAAGGCTCCACCCCCTTTTCCCAAAGGCGGTGGAGCCACTGTTCCAATCCAGTCCCAGGTGATCGGGCGCGCATCCGGCCCGAGTGATAATCTAGGGTGCTACTTCCGCCGAAAACGCCGATTTGATGAGTGTTTCGGTATATTCAGCGGCTGGCCTGTTGAATATGGCGTCGGTTTCTCCCTCTTCCACAATCGTCCCGTTTCTCATGACGATGACGTAGTCCGAAATGGCCTTGATGACAGAAAGGTCGTGGCTGATGAAGATGTAGGAAAGGCTGTGCGTCTTCTGCAAATCACGTAGCAGGTCGATAACCTGTCCTTGAACGGACCGGTCCAGCGCGGATGTAGGTTCATCGAGAATGACGACATCAGGCTTGAGGATGATCGCACGGGCAATTGCGATACGCTGGCGTTGCCCGCCTGAAAACTCGTGCGGGTAGCGGTTGCGGGTGGCTGGATCGAGACCGACTTCTTTCAGTGCTTCGATTGCCCTTTTGTCCCGCTCCGCGCGGCTCAAGCGTTGCTCATGCACGAACAGACCTTCAGTGATTATCTCTCCGACGGTCTGTCTTGGCGAAAGCGAACCATAGGGATCCTGAAACACAAGCTGCAAATGCCGCCGCAATGGCCGCATTGCCTTTCGGTCAAGGTCACTGATGTCCGTCTCGCCGAAGAAAATGCGGCCCTTGGAATGGGCAAGGCGCAGAAGCGCGCGACCGAGGGTGGACTTGCCTGATCCGGACTCACCGACGATGCCGATGGTTTGTCCCTGGCGAAGGCTTAGATTGACGTCGTCGACAGCCCGAAACTTGCTCGACTTCGACAGGAAGCCACCCGGAATTTTATAATCGACCGTCACGTTCCGCCCGGAGAGAACGACAGGCGCCTCTTTACCGACCGGCAACTTGTGCCCGCTGGGTTCTGCATCGAGAAGCATCCGGGTGTAGTCAGCCTGCGGGCGATCGAAGATATCTTCCGTCGTGCCGGATTCGACGATTTCCCCGCGGCGCATAACCGCGACGCGATCGGCGAAATGGCGGACAACGCCGAGATCATGCGTTATCAGGACGACGGCCATGCCGAAGCGTTTCTGCAATGATTTCAGAAGGTCGAGGATCTGTGCCTGGATCGTCACGTCAAGCGCAGTGGTCGGTTCATCCGCAATCAAAATGTCCGGCTCGTTTGCGAGAGCCATGGCAATCATGGCGCGCTGGCGCTGACCGCCGGAAAGTTCATGCGGGTAGCTGTCTATGCGCCGCTCCGGCTCAGGAATTCCCACGAGCTTCAGGAGTTCGAGAACGCGGGCACGCGCCTCCTTTTTGCTGCCACCCCTATGGTAAATGATCGGTTCGGCGATTTGCGCGCCGATCCTGTAGAGAGGATCGAGCGAGGTCATCGGCTCCTGGAAAATCATGGTGATTTTCGCACCCCGGATATTGTTCAGCTCGCTGACCGGCAGGCCGATCAACTCGCGTCCACGATATTTTGCCGAACCCTCGATAACGCCGTTGGATGCAAGCAGCCCCATGATGCCCATCATGGTCTGGCTTTTGCCGGAACCGGATTCTCCGACAACGGCAAGCGTTTCCCCCTGTTTGACGTCAAGATCGATGCCCTTGACGGCACTCACCGTGCCGTCAGGCGTGGTGAAGTCGACCTTGAGATTGCGGACGGTGAGGATGGTTTCAGATGTCGTATTCATGTCAACGATCCTTGGGATCGAGTGCATCACGCAACCCGTCACCCACGAAATTCAGCGAAAACAGGGTCAGAACGAAGAAGATCGCCGGGAATATCAGGAGCCACGGGGCTGACTGGATATTGTTTGCGCCTTCGGAAATCAGCGCCCCCCAGCTTGTCAGCGGCGCCTGCACGCCAAGGCCGAGGAAAGAAAGGAAGCTTTCCAGAAGAATGACCTTGGGCACGACGACCGTGACGAACACGACGACGGGCCCGATCGTATTGGGAATGATATGGCGGCGGATGATCTGCCAGTCGCTCAAACCCAAAGCCTGTGCGGCGCCCACAAATTCCCGCCGTTTCAAGGCAAGCGTCTGGCCACGGACGATACGCGCCATATCCAGCCATTCCACGGCACCGATGACCAGGAAGATCAGGATGAAGCTGCGGCCGAAAAAGACCACGAGGACGACCACCAGAAAGACGAAGGGCAGCGAATAGAGGATTTCCACGAAACGCATCATCACATTGTCGACACGCCCGCCTATATACCCCGCGGTTGCGCCGTAAAGAACGCCGATGCCGAGCGAAACGAGGCTGGCCAGAACGCCGACGGCGATCGAGATTTGCCCACCCAGCATCACGCGCGCCAGCATGTCGCGACCGTTGGAATCGGTGCCGAAAAAGAAGTATTCGCGATTGACGTCGCCTTCCAGCTTTAGCGTTCGGCCTTCATCTTCGGTGGCGACGACCTTTGTGTTTTCGAATTCGTTGGCGCGGTCGAAATACCGTGTCGTGCGCGGGTCAATCGGACTGGTGGAGGTGACGGTTGCCGTGAAGGTCTGTCCTTCGACTGAAAATTCCTTCAGCTCGACGCGCGCCCGGTTGGCAACGCCTTCCATCACGCCTTGCAGGTTGTTCACATCCGGGCGGGGCTCAAGGCTTGGCGGGACGGAGACATAGGACGAAAACACCTGATCATAGGTGTGTGTGAGGAAATGCGGGCCGATGAATGAGAAAAGCGTGATCAGCAGCAGCATGACGGAACCTGCCATGGCGGCCTTGTTTCGTCTGAAACGCAGGGCTGCCAGCTGGAACAGGCTTCGGCTTTTCACCAATGGTTGAGGGGCAATATTGCCCGGGATATCAGTCATGTCTGACCCTCGGATCGAGCAGGCCGTAGAGAATATCGACCACGAGATTGAACAGGATGACAAAAATGGCGACGAGAACGACGGTTCCCATCACCAGAGTATAGTCACGATTGATCGCGCCAAGAACGAAGTAGCGGCCGACACCCGGAATAGTGAAAATCGTCTCGATGACCGCCGAACCCGTCAACAGCGCTGCGGCGCAGGGAGCCAGATAGGAAACGACCGGAAGCATCGCCGCGCGCATGGCGTGGAATACCACCACGTTGCGCGCTGGAAGGCCATAAGCCTTGGCGGTGCGGATGTGGTCCATCCGCAAAGCCTCGATCATCGCACCGCGTGTCAGGCGCGCGATAACCGCAAGCTGCGGTAAAGCGAGCGCGATCATCGGGAGGATGAGATATCGCAGCGATCCGTCACCCCAGCTGCCGGCGGGTAGAAGCCCGAGTATGACGGCAAAGACAAGCGTGAGAACAGGTGCGACAACGAAGTTCGGCACTGTAACGCCAACCGTCGAAATCGACATGATCGAAAAATCGAAGGCACTATTCTGCCTTAGCGCGGCCAGAGTGCCGGCGAGAACGCCACCCACAAGCGCCAGCAAAAGAGCATAGCTGCCGAGTTCCAGCGAATAAGGCAGACCTTTGCCGATCAATTGCGCGACGGTATTGTCCTTGTAGACGTAGCTCGGACCGAAATCGCCGGTGACGGCATTGCCGAGATAGATGAGATACTGGCGCCACAACGGCTCATCCAGATGATAGGTTCTCATCAGGTTTTCCATCGTCTGCGGCGGCAGGGGACGTTCAAGATTGAACGGTCCGCCCGGTGCGAAACGCATCAGGAAAAACGAAATCGTGACGACGATAAACAAAGTCGGCACCGCACTCGCCAAACGGCGCAGGATAAACGAGATCATGCTTTTTCGGGCTCCGGCATGGCACGGTGGTGTCAGCCACCGTGCCGACGCTGCTTATTCGGAAACGCTCAGGAAGCGGCTGAGGTGTGCGTTAGCAGCATTGTCGACCCAACCCTTGACGCGGTTGGAAACCAGCCAAAGATCGGCCTGCGTCAGAAGCGGAACAACCGGCTGTTCCTTCATGAGGATGGTTTCTGCCTCATGCAGCAGCTTGGAGCGAGCGGCAGGATCCTTCTCGTCATAGGACTTCTGCATCAGCGCGTCATATTCGGCGTTGTTGAACTTGGAATAGTTGAAGGTCTTGTTGGAGGATACCGAAAGCGCCAGGAAGTTTTCGGCATCGGCATAGTCAGCAACCCATCCGGCACGCGCCACGTTGAATTTGCCGCCTTCCTGAAGGTAGCCATAGTGCGAGGCGACGTCGAGGTTCACCAGCGACACCTTTGCGCCGAAGGTGTTCTTCCACATATCAGCGATAGCCGTCGCAACGCGTTCATGGTTCGGGTTGGTATTGTAACGGATTTCGATGGAAAGCGGCTTGCCGCCTTCACCGTAACCAGCCTCCTTCATGAGCTTGAGGGCTTCGTCTTCACGGTCAAGCTGAGACAGCGTGGCAAAGTCGGCCTTTGCCGGCTCTTTGTAGGAATCCATGCCCGGAGGAACCATGGAATAGGCCGGAATCTGAGAACCGCTATAGATTTCCTTGGCGAGGAAATCGCGATCCACTGCCATGGAGAGCGCCTGGCGGACACGGACGTCGTTATAAGGCGCTTCGCGGGTATCGAAGGTGTAGTAATAGGTCGCAAGCGTCGGCGAAACGTGAACCTGTTCGCCATAGGCCTTGCGCAGACGGTCGATCTGATCCGCGGAAAAGTTATAGGCGAGGTCCATTTCCTTTGCTTCGAAACGACGAACGGATGCGGCCTGGTCATCGATCGGGTAGAAGATGACCTTGTCGATCTTGGTGTTGGGCGCATCCCAGAAACTGGTGTTCTTGACGACCGTCAAGCTGTCGTTTGGAACATGCGCTTCGAGCTTGTAAGCACCATTCGAAACCATGACACCGGGCTTTACGAAGTCGGTGCCGTTCTTTTCGTAACTCGCCTTGGAGATTGGCAAAGCCGCCTGGTGAGAAAGGAGTTCAAGGAAGAATGGTGTCGGGCGCTCGAGTGTGATCTCAAGGGTCTTGTCATCCACCGCCTTGACGCCAAGCTGCTCAACCGGAACCTCGCCTTTGTTGATCTTTTCGGCGTTTTTGATCGGGTAAAGAATATTTGCATATTTTGCGGCGGTCTTCGGATCTTCGACGCGCTGGTAGGAGAAAACAAAATCTCCGGCCGTTACCGGGGTGCCATCCGACCACTTCGCATCCGCACGCAGTTTGAACGTGTAGACGGTGCCATCCTCAGACAGCGTCCAGCTTTCCGCCGTACCGGGAACGATCTTGCCGGCGGCATCGTAAATGGTGAGACCTTCATAAAGGTCTTTCAGGATAAAGGCTTCGATGTTGATGGAGGTCTGTGCCTGATCGAGCGTCTGCGGTTCGCCGGCATTGCCACGATGCAGAACTGTTTCTGCAAGCGCGGAACTGGCGCCAATCAGTAATGATCCTACCAGCAGAGTGGTGCGAGCTGTTGTTTTTATCGACATTGTTTTCTTTCCCCGTGAATATTTTGAGTCCACAAACAAGGCCAAATTGCTCCGGAGTGCAACCACAATAAATTGTGAGTTGATGTAGAAACCACAAGTTTCACTTAAGTTGACATGTCCGCGCTAGACCCGACGGTTTCTTATAAAACACTTCGGCTGAAGCCATCCTGCGCCACGTTGTCCCACAGCGAATGGCCTTCTGGCGGCCGAGCGGTTCACGTCGAAATCTGGTCGATGCCCTATCCCTTTATTCCGCTTGCCGCGATACTGGAGATGAACAGCCTCTGCAGGCAGAGATAAAAGATCAGTACCGGTAGGGTGATGATCGTGAGATAGGCCATGACTTCACCCCATGGCGTGTTGAGCTGGAAGAAATATTGCAGCCCCACCATTACGGGTCTGTATGCCTCGGACTGGGTCACGAGAAGCGGCCATAGGTATTGCTGGCTGTACATGACGAGAAACTTCAGGATCGCAGCCGTTGCGATGACCGGGCCGCTGAGCGGCATAACAACCTGGGCATAAATTCGTAGCCAGCTGGCGCCGTCGATGCGCGCCGCCTCCAGCAATTCTTTCGGCAGATCCTTGAAATATTGCACGAAGAGGAAAATCGTCAGCCCGTCTGCGATCCACGGAATGATCTGCACGTGCCAGGAGTTGAGCCACCCCCAGGTAAACCCACCGCTGCCAATCCATGGCAGATTGTTGACTTCCAGCAGCAGCGGCACGGCAATTGTCTCAAAGGGAATGATGAGCGTGGCGAGGATGATCGAAAATAAAACATCCTTCCCGCGCCAGTTTAAAAAGGTGAAGGCGAAGGCGGCAAGCGAGCCAAAAAGCAGGGCGAGAAACACGGTAACGCCCGTGACCAGAACCGAATTGAATATGAAGGTTGCAATCGGCGCCCGGGCGAAAGCTGCCGTGTAGTTTTCAAGCGAGAGATGTCCCACCGGCAGGAAGGCTCTTATCGACGTGGCGTCACTCAGCAATTGGTCGTTTGGTTTCAGCGACGAGAACCCCATGAACAACAGCGGTAAAATGAAGATCGCCGCGAAGGCGAGCATGAGCACATAGTTGCCGATGAGAAAAGCGAGGCTTTTGCGTTGTCCGGCCTGCATCATTGCTTCTCCCTTGTCATGTACCGCTGGGTCAAGGAAATGCACAGAACGAGCAGGAACAGGACGACCGAGATTGCGGAACCTGCTGCGATGTCCTGTTGGCGGTATCCTCGCTCAACCGCCTGGTAGACGATGCTCTGAGTGGAATCGCGAGGTCCGCCTTTAGTCATCACATCGATCTGCGCGAAAAGCGCAAAAGCCTGCATGGTGATGACGATGATAATCAGCACGGCTGTGTTGCGCAGCAGCGGCCAGGTTATCATGCTGAACCTCTGCCAGCGGCTCGCTCCTTCGATGTCAGCTGCCTCGTAGAGATCCGGAGAGATGGTTTGCAGACCGGAGAGCCATATGACCATGTGGAACCCAACGCCCTGCCAGACCGACATCACCAGAATGGCCCATAAGGCGGTATCAGTTCTGCCCAGCCAGTCGACAGGCTGGAAGAGCCCGAAGCTCATGTAACTCAAGAGACTGTTCAGGAGCCCGTTATCGGCCGCATAGATAAATCGCCAGAGCAGCGCCACCACCACCACCGACAGCACGACAGGCATGAAGTAGATTGCGCGGAAAATCGTGACGCCGGGGATTTTCTGGTTCACCAACAGGGCAAGAAACAACGCCAGCGCAGCCTGAACCGGCGCGACGACGACCACGAAGGAAAGCGTGTTCACGAGAGCTGTCAGGAATACGACATCACTTGCCAGAATGACGATCTGGTTCTCGCCCCAGGTGAAGCTCTTATATTCCCGCATTCCTTCCAGGTGGGGATAATCAGGGTTGTTGCGGGTGAAATTGCGAATTCTCGGATAGGAGATGGCGCCATCCACATCCCGGCTGATGCTGCCGTCCGCCTCTTTTTCCGGTTCGAGCGTCAGCACGCCGATACCCAGCAGCCGGGTGTAATTTTCAACGCCGACAAACTCGGTCGGATTGGGAGATGTCAGCCGCTGGTTGGTGAAGGAAAACCCGAGCCCCAGCAGGAAGGGCGTGATCAGGAACAGCCCGATCAGCATCATCGCCGGTGCAGCCATGATCCAGCCCGTGAAGCCGTCTCGGGTGAGTTTCCCCTTTGAAGAAAAGAACGCCATCGGTCACGACCCCTATTTGGGTTGGTAACCGGAATTGCGCTCAATGTTGTTGTTTATCTCATCCGTTGCGTTGTCCAGCGTATCGGCAACATCCGCACCATTGGCAATGTCGGAAAGCGCCTTGGAAAAGACCGGCGAGATGAAGGCGTAAGCCGGAGTGACCGGACGCAACGTTCCCTGGCGCTTGGACAGATCGAAGAAAATTTCGAGCGGGCCGCCCTGCTTGTAATTCTTCGTCATCTGGGCCGCCGAGGAGGTGGCCGGGATGAGGCCGATCGCATCGGAGAACTGCGCGAGATATTTGTCCTGTATGGCGAATTCGATGAAGGCGGATGCGCCTTCCGGATGTTTGCTGGTGGCCGACACACCAAACTGCCAGGATCCGGCGCCGATCTTCGGACCCTGCCCGAAATCAGGCGCCGGCAGAAACAGCAGGTCGTCGCCATATTTCTCAAGCGCCTTCACCGCAACCCAGTTGCCCATCCATTGCAAGGCGTGACGACCTTCCAGAAAGCCGGTTTCATGGTCGGCGGGCGATTGTGACGTTCCGGGCGCCAGCTTCTTTTCGAAAAGAGACTGCCACCATTCTCCGAACTTGACGGCACTGTCTCCGTTGAGGAAGTTCTCGGCGGTTTGATAATTTTTCTTGTCGATCAGGCTGCCGCCGAAGCTCTCCAGAAACGGGCTGAAGGCATAGCTGTACCATTCGGTTTTGTCGGCCATGCCAAGGTCGATCGCATATTCGAACTTGCCGCTGGCCGCGAGCTTCTCAAGCGCCGCATCGAACTCCTCGCCGGTCCATGCCTTTTCCAGTGTTGGAATGCGAATGCCGTTTTCATCGAGAACCGATTTGCGGGCGAATATGGCGACGGCTGCATCCCACAGGCCGACGGAATAGAGCTTGTCTCCCCACTTGCCCACCGCACCTGGCAGGAAATTTGCAAGCTTTGCCTCATCGATCTGCAGTGGCTGCAAATAACCCGACCACGCCCAGTTCGGCATGTTCGGCCCATCGACATCCAGAATGTCGGGCAGCTTGTTGGAAAGTGCTGCGGCGGTGACGGACTCGTTATAGGCACTCTGCGGGAACTCCTGAAGCGAGACCCGCCAGTCTGACTGAGACGAATTGAAATCCTCGATGATGCCGGCCAATATCTTGCGTTCTTCAACATTGCCCGCGCCGTGATACCACATCGTCAGGTCGGTCTGCGCCAGTGCCGCAGTGGAAAAAAACAACGAGAGGGCACTGAATGCGCCCGCAAAAATGGCTTTGGTGGTCATGGATTGTCCTCCTCCTGAAGAAGGGTAACTTCACCATCCAAAGATTGTTCCGAAGAAAATCTGCATTCTGGCGGTGCATCTTTTGTAAGAGCGCGAATAGATGGAACTTCGAGCAGCAATACGAACCCGGCTGAAATGCAGGCGGAAAATGCCCACGCGTCCTTAAGCAAGGGCAGTGAACTTGACTGAGCCCTTGCTAAAGGAATGATATTGCAACTGCCCAGCGGGGTTGCTCGGGCGCGGGGAGGTGCGGTTGAAAATCCTTTTGGTCGAAGATGATGCGGAATTGGCGCAATGGCTGATCAAGGCGCTGTAAAAGCCACGCTGGCAATCTAGCTCGGATCTTGACGATCGGTATTGATGCCAAATCCGGCGTCTATCGTTTTACCTTCGGCTCACCCAATCTAGTCGATGGCGTCCAGTTCGCCATCGTCGTGATTGGGCTTTTTTTGCTATCAGCGAACTCCTGATCATGCCGGAATCCATGCACGGCGGCGGCGCTGTTCTCATCAAGCAGATGGGTGATCGATCTCAACGGCTATGAGGCGCTGGATGCCAGCATCATTGCCAGTCGTTTGCCGAAAACCAACCAGGCGTAGAGCGCCAGCTACATCGCCTGACCGACGAGTTGGCTGATCGGGAAATAGGCTTGTGAGCACGTCGTGAGAGTTTTCGAGACGAAAGCCGTCCGTGCGATTTGCTCGTTTGCGTCGAGCAAATAGCTGACAGAAACGGGCAGTTCATTGAGTGAAACGCAGACGGGCATTCGTCTGCATCCATTTACGAACAAATTCAGCAATTGAGGGCGCCAGTGCGGAGCATCACAGCCGAATTGGTGTGATCAGAGCACTGAGACGGAAAAGAGCACAATCAAATCTCTCGGCAGATTCCGTGGGTGAATTTGGGGCTGCAATGTTGTCACAACGTGCAACCCCCAAACCCTCCTCAACTCAAGAGGAAACACCATATCGCGGGCAGCCAAAGGTGCCACGCTCCCTAGAAACTCTCCAGATGCAGCGATCTTCATAGGAAAAATGGGTGCGCCCCATTGGTGAGTGTTAAGCAACAAGGCGATATAGCATGTAATGTTGTGAAGATACTGTGGAATTATTTTCGCTTCAGTAAAAAAGAAAGAAGGCATTCAATGCGAATTCTCATTATTCTTTGTCTGTTGACTGTAATTGCCGGCTGCGAAACCGTCGAGCAGGAAAATCGTTGCTCGGGGTATGGATTTGTTCGCGGTACCGATGCCTACGCCAATTGCCTGCAGCGGCTCGATATGTCACGTGAATATCGTTTTAGGCGCGGTTATGATTCTCCAATGTATGACTATGACTAGGCGGCGGTCCTTCGAGGCTTTGGCGAACACCGCCATGCCTAGGCTGTCCAAAAGAGGTTCATCGTAGGAACGGAGCCACCTTTCACGATGGGCGTTTCCGATCATCCAAGTCAACCATAGTAAAAAAGTGGTGATCCATGCGTATTCTAATCGTTGAAGATGATCGTGAGCTGGCTTCGTCACTGAAGGCAATGATGGAAGAATCCATTGGAGTTGCAGATACATTTGATACGGTAGCAGATGCGGAAGCCGCACTACTTACATTCAAGTTCGACCTTGTCCTCATAGACCGTAACCTTCCAGACGGTGATGGTCTGTCTCTTTTGCCTACACTGCGACAACTCCGGCCAAGGCCGGCGACACTTATATTGACAGCTTTAGACGATCCGACCGATATCGTATGTGCGCTCGACAGAGGGGCCGATGAGTATGTTGGAAAGCCTTTTGAACCAATCGAGCTTGTTGCACGGGCGCGTGCTGTCCTGCGTCGCTATAATCTGGATGAGACAGGCTGCGCGCAGTTTGGCAATCTGTCATTCGATCTCATAAATCGTTCCGCGATGATTAATGAGAATGTGCTGGCCATCCCAAGACGTGAACTCGCTATCCTCGAAGCACTTATCCGGCGTGCAGGTCGCGTCGTGCAACGCGATAATCTGGAGGCTTCCGTCTACAATATCGGCGACGAGCTGGAATCCAACGCGCTGGATTCCCATGTGTCCCGACTACGCAAGCGACTGCGTGAAGCAAACTGCAACATCACGATCCAGACAATCCGCGGCATCGGCTACATGTTGGCGCACGAACAATGAACCGAACGCGATCGATAGCTTTGCCGGTCGCCGGCGTGCTTATACTCGGCATGGCGCTCATCATGGTGATAAGCACCGTTGTGACGCTCATAGTATTTCTACTGACTGATAACGATAGCCGCCAGCGTATCGCTGTGGATATTGTTGGCAGATTCCTAATCGAGGAAACGAAGGACACCAGAAGCGGCTCACCAAATTCAGCATATGTGCCCGCAAAGACGATTGAATTGGCTAAAGGTCAGCCAGAATTTTGGTACGTCGTCGACGACGGTATCAAGACTGCCAAGCATGGTACGGTTCCGCCTTCAGCCAAGTTGATTCTCGACGCTGCCCCATCTCAAATGCTTACATATGAATTCAGCTACATGGTTGGCGGTAGGGATTATATCGGGGCGAAGAGAGTTGATGAGAGCGATTCAAGTGTAACTGTCTCTGTCGGCGGAGTTTCTCTTTCTGATACTCAAATGCTAATTTGCGCGCTCTGGTTGGTTTGGCCGCAGGGATTGTACCATTTACTTGGTGCCGTTCTCATCACGACAGCTGCTATCGCTTTCATAACGATGCGTCGCACAATCGCTGCCCCAGTAAGAAGGGTCGTTAGCTCCGCAGAAGATATTGACGGCCTTCCCAATGGTCGCAGACTATCTGACCATGACACCCCGAAAGAGTTGAAGCCAATGGTTGCCGCGTTCAACACTGCGCTTTCGCGGATCGATAATGCATTTGAAGCGCAGCGAAACTTCCTCGCCAGTGCGTCTCACGAGCTGAGAACGCCCTTGACCAAATTACGCATCAAACTTGATTTAGTTCAAGATCCTGAAGTGCGGGAGGTGCTGGTTCGCGATGTAACACGCCTGGCATCGATTGTAACGACATCGCTGCAACTAGCCCGTTTATCCGGCCAGTCCCTTACATTTTCGGTCTTGGATCTTACGACTTTGGCGCGCGCTATCGTTGCGGATCATGTTCCGTCCGCCATGAAGCACGGAATGGAAATTGAGTTCAACGCGCCAGAAGAACGGGTCATGATTTCCGGCTCCGAGCCGGCAATACGCGTCGCGCTAGACAATCTGATTATCAACGCCATGCGCCACGCACAAGGAACAGAGATACTCACGGTCGATGTACTCCCCTCGTGTACACTGCGGGTTTCAGACAATGGTCCAGGTATTCCGGCAATGGAGCGTCAGAAAATGCTGCGGCCGTTTGTACGTGGCAATGGTAGTACATGCGAGGGAACGGGTATGGGGCTGGCCATCGTTAGCCAGATCATGGCGGCCCATGGTGGATTTGTTCACCTGGAGGAGGCTGCGGAAGGTGGCTTGATGGCGAGCCTCGCGTTTCCGCGGTCTGAAGCCGGAACTTAAATTGGCGGGGATGCCCGGCCTGTAACTGCTTGCATCGTGATCACTTCCTCCTTTTCGGAAACGCGGCCCGGCGCTCGACTTCAGCGCGTGGGGCAGCGCCGGTATGGGATGAGCAGCGACGCTGGCGTCGATTTCGTTGATCGCGGCATTGGGGCAGGTGATGCATGCGACTGCAAGGGCGTTCCCCGGACTTTCTCCACATCCTTAACGAGCGTTGCAGACAATCGTCTGCGTCTTGCTGATGCATGGGCACGCTTTCGAAAGTTGGCCTGCGAGCCCTGACACATTACGAGTTTCCAGTATCCTGCTAAATTGTGTTTTTTCATTGCACCTAATGTGTACTTTAAGTACACAATTGCTTGACGTCCTGTCTTGTCCGTGCAATCTTCGAGTTATCAACATCAGGAAGCTCGGAGTTACGCGATGGCGAAGACCGTTAAGAGCAGTCTCTATGAGGATCTGAAGCGGCAGATTCTGACGATGGAGCTCGATCCGGACGCGGATCTCGATGAAGTGTCCCTGAGCGAACATTACGGCCTGTCCCGGACGCCCGTGCGTGACATTTTTCGTCGGCTGGCAGGCGAGGGATATATCGATATTCGTGAGAACCGGGGTGCGCGCGTCATCCCGATGAACCACACGACGCTTCGCAACTTCTTCCAGGTCGCGCCGATGATTTATGCGGCGATCGGGCGGTTGGCGGTGCAGAATTTCAAACCGGCTCAACTCCTCGATCTGAAGGAAACGCAGGAGCGGTTCCGCAAAGCCAGCGGCGACGAAGACGCGCTGAGCATGGTTTTGCAGAACAATCGTTTCCACGAGATTTTCGGCGAAATGTCGGCCAATGCCTATCTGCAACCGAGTCTCGGTCGTCTTCTCATCGATCACGCGCGCATTGGCCACACATTCTTTCGGCCGCGTAGTGCAGACATGAAACGACGCCTGCAGTTGGCTGTCGAGCACCATGACAGTTTCATCGAGGCGCTGGGCGCCCATGATGAGGACGCCGTTGTTGATCTCGTCTTCGAACATTGGGAGCTGTCGCGCGAGAACATGGAGATGTTCATCGCGCCGCAGGGCATCAAGGCGGATGCGATGCTCGGCGCTCCGGCCACGCAATCACTGGAGAAGTCATCGTGAAGTTTGAGGGTATCTACACCCCGGCGATAACGCCGCTCGACGAGGGCGGCCAGATCGACCGGAAAGCATTCGCCGCAGTGCTGGAATCGCTGATCGAGGCGGGTGTTCACGGTATCATCGTCGGCGGTTCGACCGGTGAATATTACGCCCAGACCAGCCAGGAACGGTTTGATCTCGCAGCTTATGCCAAGGAGGTCATCGGCACACGGTTGCCGTTGATCATCGGGACCGGTGCGACCCGCACCGAGGATTCGATCGAATACGCGAAGGCCGCCAGGGAAATCGGCGCAGACGCAATCCTGGTCTCGACACCGCCCTATGCGCTGCCGACCGAGCGGGAGAATGCGGTTCACGCGCTTGCCGTCGACCGCGCGGCCAATATGCCGATCATGCTTTACAATTATCCGGCGCGCATGGGCGTGATGATGGGTGAGGAATATTTCTCGCGCGTCGGCAAATCGAAGAATGTCGTCGCCATCAAGGAAAGTTCTGGCGAGATGGCGAACCTTCATCTGCTCGCCCGGAAGTTTCCGCATATTGCCCTGTCCTGCGGCTGGGACGATCAGGCGCTGGAATTCTTCGCCTGGGGCGCCAGAAGCTGGGTCTGCGCCGGCTCGAATTTCCTGCCGAAAGAACATGTCGCGCTCTATGAGGCCTGCGTCATCGAAAAGAATTTCGACAAGGGGCGCGCGATCATGACCGCAATGCTGCCGCTTATGGATTTCCTTGAATGTGGCAAATTCGTTCAGTCGATCAAGCATGGATGCGAGATCATCGGGCTGACGGCCGGACCGGTCCGCGCGCCGCTGCGGCCGATGAATTCCGAAGAAAAGAGAACCCTTGAGACCGTTGTCGCCACGTTGAAGCGGACGGTCGGTCAGATCACGTCGGGAGCCAATCGTCATGCATGAACCGTTGACCGCCGCCGAATATAAGGCGATTGCCGCCGATCTCCAGTTTCCGGCGGGCGCTTTCATCGATGGCGCATTTCGTCCGGCCAGTTCCGGCAAGACATTCAAGACCAAGAACCCGGCAAACGGCGAAACGCTTGCAAGGATTGCCGCATGCGACAGCACGGATGTCGATCTCGCGGTTCTCAAGGCACGCGATGCATTCGATGACGGTCGCTGGCGTCTGCAGCATCCGGGCGAGCGAAAGACCGTGCTTCTCAAGCTCGCAAAGCTGATCGAAGAGAACCGTCACGAACTGGCGGTCATGGAAAGTCTCGATAGCGGCAAGCCGGTGCGCGAGTGCCAGACGGTCGATATTCCCGATACCATTCATACGTTGCGCTGGCACGCTGAGCTGATCGACAAGCTCTATGACAACACCGCTCCTGTCGGTTCCAATGCGCTGACCATGATCTTGCGCGAGCCGATCGGCGTCGTTGGATGTGTATTGCCATGGAACTTCCCGCTGCTGATGCTGGCGTGGAAGATCGGCCCGGCGCTCGCCGCCGGTTGTTCCATCGTCGTCAAGCCGGCGGAAGATACGACACTCACCACGCTTCGGGTTGCGGAACTCGCCCATGAGGCCGGAATTCCAGCGGGTGTTTTCAACGTCGTCACCGGCAACGGCAAGGATGTGGGCGAACCTCTTGGCCTGCATATGGATGTGGATATGGTCGCTTTCACGGGTTCGACGCCGACAGGCCGCCGTTTCCTGCGTTATGCCGCCGATTCCAACCTCAAGAAGGTCGTACTGGAATGCGGAGGCAAGAACCCGGCAGTCGTCCTCGATGATGCCGAGGACCTTGATCTGGTCGCCGAGCAGGTCGTCAACGGCGCCTTCTGGAACATGGGCGAGAATTGCTCGGCCACCTCGCGCCTGATCGTCCATTCGAAGGTCAAGGACGAGCTTCTGAACAGGATCGGCGCTTATCTGCGCGAGTGGAAAACGGGTGATCCGCTTGATCCCGAAAACCGCATCGGCGCGCTGGTCAACAAGGCGCATTTCGACAAGGTGACTTCATTCCTTGAGGACGCCAGGGCGGAGAAACTTTCGGTCGTCCATGGCGGCGGCACACAGAACGGCGCCTTTGTGGAACCGACCGTCGTTGATGGTGTCGCGCCGAAAAGCCGGCTGTTCCAGGAGGAAATCTTCGGGCCGATCCTGTCGGTGACGACGTTCAACACGCTGGCCGAGGCTGTTGCACTGGCCAACGACACCAATTACGGACTGACGGCTTCGGTCTATACCGGCAGCCTGCGCAACGCCATCAAGCTGTCGCGTGAAATCCGTGCCGGCGTCGTCACCGTCAACTGCTTCGGAGAGGGCGACGCCAGCACGCCATTTGGTGGCTACAAGGAATCCGGTTTCGGTGGCCGCGACAAGTCGATCTTCGCTCACGACAATTATTGCGAACTGAAGACGATCTGGATCGACGTTTCCGAGCGCTCCGTGGATGAGACGGTGAGATGACAACAGGAACCGTGAGGCGTCTTCCAGTCGAAAACGGCGCCTCCGGTTGGGAGGCGATCAGCCAGCGCCCTTTCCCGCTTAAAAAGCTTGAGAGTGTCGTATCGGCCGATTGGCTGGTCATCGGCGCGGGTTTTGCCGGCCTTTCGGCCGCCCGACGTCTACACGCTCTCCGTCCCGGTGAAAAAATCGTGCTGGTGGATGCGGGTGAAATCGGCAAGGGCACGTCGGGCCGTAACTCCGGTTTCATGATCGATGTTCCGCACAATCTCTCCGCAAGCGAATATTCCAGCGGCGGAGCCGAAGCGACGCGGGTGGAGATGGCGCAGAACCGCTTTGCTATTGCTTTCGCGAAAGACGCGGCTCAGGACTACGGAATGTCGCGTGAGACCTTCGATCCCGCCGGCAAGACCAATGCGGCCGCCACCGGGCGCGGAATGAAGCTGAATGCGAATTTCGGCCAGTCGCTGAAGGCGGCTGGTGAGAAGCACTTATTTCTCGACGCGCAGGAAATGCGGGAACTCACCGGGTCGAGCTATTATCTCGGCGGGCTCTATACGCCGGGAACAGTACTGATCCAGCCCGCCGATTATGTGCGCCAGTTCGCCGCCGGTCTGTCGGACAAGATCGATATTTTCGAGTGCTCGCCGGTCACATCGCTCACACGAAAGGATGGAAGGTGGATTGCCTCCTCTCCGTCCGGATCGGTCAATGCGACAAAGGTTATTCTCGGCGTCAACGGACATATCGACGATTTCGGCCATTTCGGCGGTCGGCTGATGCACATCTTCGCCTATGCATCCATGACGGCGGGCTTCCCCGCTGGTGAGTTTGGCTCTTCGGTTTCCGGTCGGGATCGCTGGGCGTTGCTTCCCGCAGACGCCATGGGTGCGACCATTCGCAAGATCACCACCAATGGTGTTTCGCGGATCGTCATCCGCACGAAGTACACCTACGAGACGAAGGTTGCCGTCGGTGAGCACCGGATGGCCAGGATGAAAGAGGAGCATCGCCGTTCGCTCGATGCCCGTTTCCCGGAACTGGCGCAAATCGGTTTCGAACATAGCTGGGCCGGGCGTCTCTGTCTCAGCCGCAACCATGCACCCGCCTTCGGCGAGGTGGAGGAGGGGCTCTTCTCCGCCTGCTGCGAGAACGGTCTTGGAACGGTGAAAAGCACTCTGGCGGGCATGATGGCCGCCGATCTTGCGACCGGGACGACGTCGCCGGAACTTAGCCGATACATGGATCACCCGCAGCCTTCGCGAATACCGCCCGAGCCGTTTGCATGGCTGGGCATCAACGGCGTGATCCGATTGCAGGAATTGCGTGCAGGCCGCGAGGGTTGAACCTTCGCCGCGCAATAAGAGGCTCGCGTCCGGCGCGGCTTCAATAAAGATGGGAACAAGAAACCAGGAGTAAGAGCGATGAAGACGATGTGGAAGGCGCTTTGCGCCGCCGCCATGATTGGAATGAGCATGCTTCCCGCCCGTGCGGAAGAGAAGACCATCAACATGGGCACGTTGTCCTGGGAGGATCTGACACCTATTACCGGCATCACCAGGAAGGTCCTCGAAGATTCCGGTTATACCGTCAAGGTCACCGAATTCTCCGAATGGGGCATCGCTTATGCCGCTCTCGCAAAGGGCGACATCCAGGTTCTGGCGTCGCAGACCGACTATGTGGCCCAGGATTACTGGAACAAGAACAAGAACCGCCTCGAGAAGATTTCGCCGGTTTCGCACGGTCTTTATCAGGGCATCGCGGTTCCGAAATACGTGCCGATCGACAGCCTCGAACAGCTCAATGAGAACAGCGACAAATTCAGCGGCAAGATCATAGGTATCGAGCCGGGCTCCGGCCTGATGAAGGACGCGTCGAACGCGGTCAAGGATTACGGCATCAAGTTGCAATTGGTGGAAGGCAGCACCGCGGCGATGACGGCGGCGCTGAAGTCGGCCTATGACCGCAAGGAATGGATCGCGGTGACGGTCTGGGAGCCGTCATGGATGGTCCAGAAATATGAAGTGAAATATCTCAAGGATCCGAAAGGCGTCTTCCCGCCGCCGCAAGGCTATTACTGGATCGGCCAGAAGGGTTTCTCCGCTGATAATCCGCACGCCCGCGAAGTCATGGCCAGCGTCTACGTGCCGATCGCCGATATCACAGCGATCAATGGTGCGGTCAAGGACGGCAAGACCATGGACCAGGCCGTTCAGGACTGGATCGGCGCCCATGCCGACCTGATCAAGCGTTGGGAAAATATCAAGAAGAACTGATCGCGCACTCGCCGCCCGGCACCGGTCGGGCGGCTTTTGTCAAAGCAACCAGAGAAGCCAGCATAATTGGCTCAAGGGAACCGCCATGAAAATCGACGCTGCTCAATCGAGCGAAATCCTGATCGACTGCCAGTCCCTCTGGAAGGTCTTCGGCGACAAGACCGGCGCCGCGATGCGATCGATTGCCGAACGCGGGCTTGGCAAGAAGGAAGTGCTGCAGCAATTCAACTGCGTTGTTGGCGTGAACAATGCCAGCCTGCAGGTTCGGCGCGGCGAAATCTTCTGCATCATGGGGCTTTCTGGCAGCGGAAAGTCGACGCTGATCCGACTGCTGAACAAGCTCATCACGCCCAGCGCCGGCAAAGTGCTTGTCAAGGGACGGGACGTTGCTGCCCTGTCGCCGTCCGATCTGCGTGAAATGCGGGCGAAGAACATCGGCATGGTGTTTCAGAACGTGGCGCTCCTGCCGCATCGGACGGTGCTTGAAAACGCCGCCTTCGGCCTTGAAGTTCAGGGCATACCAAAGACCGAGCGCAACAGCACCGCAAAGCAGGCTCTCGAGAAGGTTGGTCTGGCTGACTGGCTTGAGCGATACCCGGCTGAACTGTCGGGCGGAATGCAGCAGCGTGTCGGTCTTGCGCGCGCTTTGGCTTCCGATCCCGAAATCATTCTCATGGATGAGCCGTTCAGCGCGCTTGACCCGCTGATCAGGCGGCAGCTGCAGGACGAATTCCGCCAGCTGACAAAGCAGCTCGGCAAGTCCGCAGTATTCATCACCCATGATCTCGATGAGGCGATCCGCATCGGAGACCGCATCGCGATCATGAAAGACGGCGCGATCATTCAGACCGGGACTGCCGAAGACATCATTCTCAATCCGGCGGATGATTATGTTGCGGAATTCGTGGCCGGCATTTCCCGCCTGCATCTGATCAAGGCGCATTCGGTCATGCACAGTGTCAGCGACTACAGGAAGGACCAACCGAATTCGGACCTTTCGACGCTGGTGCGCACGACGCCGGACGCCGACATCGATGAGCTGATTTCGCTGACGATGCAGTCGGAACGCGATGCGATCGCCGTGGTCGATAACGAGCAGGTCGTCGGTATCGTCACCCCCCGCAGTCTCCTCATGGGCGTCAAGGGTTCCTCCAACAACGACCGCGCGGCGGCGTGATCTTTACTGGAGCTTCGTGAAATGGACACTTCAGGCTTCACAGACGCCTTCGATGAATGGACGGATGCAACGCTGGAATGGGTGAGCGAGAATGGCGAATCCCTTTTCGATTATGTCCGACTGGTTCTTGAAGGTCTCTATAATGGTATTCTCTGGCTGCTGGAGCTGCCGCCGTTTTATCTGGTGGCGGTCCTCGTGGCGCTGGTGGGCTGGCGGCTTGTCAATCGCTGGTTCGCGGTTCTGAGCGGCCTTGCTCTCATGCTTTGTTACGCCATGGGTCTCTGGCCGGAAACCATGAGCACGCTGGCGCTGGTGCTGACCGCCACCGTGCTGGCGCTGGTCATCGGTATTCCGATTGGTATTGCGGCGGGTTTCTTCACCGCGCTCGACAGGTTCATGGAGCCGGGGCTGGACCTGATCCAGACGTTACCGCCCTATATCTATCTGCTGCCGGCCATTGCGCTCCTTGGATACGGCCCCGCCACGGCGCTGATCGCCACCGTCGTCGTCGCTATTCCGCCTGCGATCCGGTTGACCTCGCTCGGCATCAGAATGACACCCAACGAGTTTCTCGAACTGGGCGAGGCAATCGGCATGACGCCGCGCACGATGTTTTTCAAGATCCGCCTGCCCTTTGCGCTTCCGAGCATCATGGCGGGTGTCAACCAGAGCCTGATGATGGCCTTCGGTATGGTGGTGATCGCAGGCATCGTCGGTTCCGGCGGGCTTGGCGAGACGATCTATGGATCGATCCGCACGCTCGATATCGCCACATCGATCAACGGCGCGATTGCAATCGTCGTCCTGACGATGGTGCTTGATCGCATTACCCAGAGTGCCGCCCGTATCGGGGCAGGGAGGACGTGATGGCTGATACAACGCTGCAGTTTTCACCCGGTGCCATTCTGGCTCCGGCCGTCGACTGGCTCAACACCAACCTGCATCCGCTTTTTGCGGCAATCGGTTATGTGGTGGAGGCCGTCCTTTCCGCCCTTGAGGCGACGCTGCTTTCGGTGCCGCCTTATGCTTTGATCGTGATCGTTTTTATCGCCGCGTTTTTTGCCGTCAGCGTCAGGGCGGCGATCCTTGCCGGCCTTTGTCTCGGCTTTTGCCTGCTTGTCGGCCTGTGGACCGCATCGATGCAGACGGTGGCACTGGTCACCGTTGCCGTGCTGATCTCAGTCACGATCGCATTTCCGATCGGCGTCCTGTGCTCCCGGCACAAGACACTGGAAGCGATTGTTCGCCCGGTTCTCGATGTCATGCAGACGGTGCCGCCCTGGGTCTATCTGATCCCCGCCGTGATGATCTTCAGCCTCGGGCGCGTGCCGGCGATCATCGCGACGATTGTTTATGGCATCCCGCCCATGCTGCGATTGACGACATTGGCTTTCAACCAGGTGCCACGGGAGTTCAAGGAGCTTGGAAGCGCCATCGGTGCGCATCCTCGCTCGGTGCTGTGGAAGATTGAAATTCCGCTCGCCAGACAGACACTTCTCGTCGGACTCAACCAATGCATCCTTCTGTCTCTGGCCATGGTGGTGCTTGCCGGTCTTGTCGGAGCGGGAGGGCTCGGCGCGGAAGTCACACGTGGTCTGACGCGAATGGAGATGGGTCTTGGCCTGCGCGCCGGCCTTGCGATTGTCGCCGTCGCACTTCTTCTCGATCGGTTGAGCCGGGGTCTGCTTGATCGCAACACGGTCGCGAGACCTGCACTGGATTGAGGAAAGCTCCGTGAGACAGTCGTTTTTTTGCATCGATGCCCATACCTGCGGAAATCCGGTCCGCCTTGTCGCAGCCGGTGGGCCGATGCTGCCGCATCTGCCAATGGGCGAGCGGCGGGAAATTTTCATTCGCGAGCATGACTGGGTCCGTCGGGCGCTGATGTTCGAGCCAAGGGGGCACGACATCATGTCTGGTGCCATCATATATCCCGCCCATCGTGAGGATTGCGATTTTGCCGTCCTTTTCATCGAGGTCAGCGGCTGCCTGCCGATGTGCGGCGCCGGAACCATCGGGGTTGTCACCGCGGCCATTGAAGAAGGCCTGGTGAAACCCCGCACGCCGGGTGTCGTTGCAATCGAAACACCCGCAGGCAGGGTAGATGTCACCTACACGATGAAGGATGGTTTCGTTGACGCCGTCCGATTGCATAATGTCGCGAGCTACCTTCATCAAAGCGACATCGAGGTCGATGTCCCCGGTGTCGGACAGCTTGTCGTCGATATCGCCTATGGCGGCAACTTCTACGCCGTGATTGAGCCCCAGAAACACTGGGAAGGTTTCGAGGGAATGACCGCATCGCAAATTATCGAATACAGCCAGAAGCTTCGTCATGCTCTGGAGATGGTTTGCAATCCCCTCCACCCCGATGATGGGCGCATCAGAGGCGTGCATCACGCGATCTGGTGTGACGCGCCCGTCAGCAGCGGTGCCGATGGCCGGTCGGCGGTATTTTATGGCGACAAGGCGATCGACAGGTCTCCGGGCGGCACCGGCACATCCGCGCGCATGGCGCAGCTCCACGGAAAGGGACGTCTGCCGGTCGGTTCAACCTATAGAAACGAGAGCCTCATCGGCACGATCTTTGAGGGGCGTGTCGAAAGCGCGGCAAACATCGGTTCGTTTGAAGGGATAATCCCAAGCATTGGCGCCTGGGCCCGTGTCATCGGACACAACACGATCTATGTCGATGATCGCGACCCGCTCGCCCACGGGTTTCAGATTTCGTGAGTGGGTGAGGCAACGGCGAGGGGAGCGAGGCGATGCGTCCGGAACAGCACAAGGAGGGTGAGGCAACGGACCAGACAAACCGGCTCAAGGTCGGCTTCGTGCTGGCGCGCTCATTCACGCTGTCTGCCTTCGCGATGTTTGTTGATACCCTGCGCCTTGCGAGCGACGAACAGGATCGCTCGGGACGGGTAAAAGCCGACTGGCAGGTGCTGGGCAGCACTCGGCACCTCATCATTTCAAGCTGCGGTGTGCAGGTTGCCCCGACATCGGATTTTGTCGATCCCACCCGGTTCGATTATATCGCCGTCATCGGCGGATTGCTGAACAGGGAGGATCCCGTCGATCATGAGACGATCGCGTTTTTAAAGCTTGCCGATGCGAGGAAGGTTCCCTTGCTCGGCATTTGCACCGGCACGTTCATTCTGGCCGAAGCGGGGTTGATGAAGAACCACGACGTCTGCGTGAGCTGGCTTCATGCCAAGGCGTTCAGGGAGCGGTTTCCCGGACTGTCAGTCCGGCCTGACAGGATATTCAATCTGGATAGACGCCGGGGTTCCTGCGCCGGAGGCAGCAGCGCCGCCGATATGGCGGCGGCTCTCGTACGGCGCCACATCAGCCCCGATGCGGAGCGAAACGCCCTTGAAGTGCTGCAGATCGAGAAGGCGCGCTCCCATCTGGAAATCCAGCCGCGGCGACCGCTCTACGAGGAATACAGGGATTCGCGCCTCAGGGCAGTCATGATCATGATGGAGCAGCATCTTGACGGTGATATGCCGATCGCTCAGCTCGCGGCATTCGTGGGGGTGACGCGCCGGCAGCTGGAGCGGATTTTCGAGAAGGAAGCGGGCATTTCGCCGGCACGGGCCTATGTCCGGGTGCGTCTTGAGCGCGCCAAGGTGCTTCTCACACAGACGAAATTGCCAGTGACCGATATCGCGCTCGATCTCGGCTTTCACACGGCCTCGCAATTTACACGCTCATTCAAGAAAGAGTTTGGGCAGACTCCGTCCCACCTGCGTTCGGCTCTTTTGGGAGCGAATTGACGTCACGCCGGAAGCACTGACGATCGATTTTTCAGTTGTTGCAAGAAGGGGAGACGGCATCTTTGTATGTGATGCCGTTCACCCCTGCCGGCCATTAGCGGTCGATGACAAGATCACTCAGTGGTCGCGAACAGCAAGGCAGAAACATTCCCGCATCGATCTCGCGTTGCCGTATCCCGCCATTGTGGTTCATGTCGACGGTGCCGGATACCAGCTTCGATTTGCATGTGCCGCAAACGCCGTTGGAGCAGGACGAAGGCAGGCGAACCCCGGACTTTTTTGCTGACGACAAAACGGTCTGGTCGCTTCCCACTTCAATGTTCCGGCCCTGCTTCTGAAATTCAACCTGCCATACCCTGCTCGCCAGGGCCTCCTCTGCTGGAAGCCCCGGTTCATCGATCACTGCCGCGTCGAAGCTCTCTTCGATATAGTTTTCAGTTGGTACGCCGAGCGCCGATGAAATCGAGCGGGCTGCCGCCATGAAAGGCGCCGGGCCGCAGCACATGACGGTCCGATCAGCAATATCGGGCACGGCAAGCTTCATGAAATCGGCTGTGATGCGGCCGGTCAGACCCGGCCATGCAGGTTCACCAAGTACTGTCTCGGGAAGAAAATGCAGCCGCAACCCCTTCATTCGGGCGGCAAGACAGTTCAGTTCGTCGCGAAATATCAGATCGAGCGGCGTTCGCGCCGCGTGCATGAAGACGATATCTGCGGGTTCGCAGCGATCCGCGAGATCGCGGAGGATCGACATCACCGGGGTTATTCCCGAACCGCCGGAGAGAAGAAGCAGTTTGGAAGAGAGGGCATAAGGGCGGATGAAGTGCCCAAGCGGGCCTTGCGCGCTTACGGTCATGCCCCTTGCCAGATTGTCGTGAAGCCAGTTCGATATCCGACCGTTCGCCACGCGTTTGACCGTGACGCTGAAAGCATTCGACCGGTGGGGCGAAGACGAGATGCTGTAGCAGCGCGCTTCGGCATCGTTCCCCATCGGAAAATCGAAGAGAAAATACTGGCCGCCTTCGAAATCGAACCGCTTGCCGTGCGGGGATGCAAAGGTGAAACTCTTCACATCATGGGTTTCCTGATGAACGTCGATGCAGACAAGCGTGTCGTCATGCTCCGGATCCCAAACGCCGCAATCTGCAACCGCACCGCTTTTCCTTGTTGCGAGATCAATATCCATTGGCGCGCATCCGGTCGATATACCACGTCGCGAACTTGTCGAGATTGGTTTCGGAAAAACGGGAATAGGGGCCGGGCCGATAGGCGGGATCAAGGGCGCCTGCGTGGGAGCGGGCGACCAGATCCGCATCCTGATCGGTGGTCGCGATCCACACATCGGTCAGCTTGTCGAGATCATAGTCGACGCCTTCAACGGCGTCCTTGTGAACTAGCCACTTCGTTCGCACCAGGGTTTTTCCGGCTGAGAGCGGAATGACGATTGCAACAACCGCATGGTCTCCCATGAAGTGGTTCCAGGAATTGTGTCCCCAGAGGTGTGTGTCGCCCAGATCCTTCCGGCTCATGTGGCCGAGAAGCCTGGCGGAAGCGGCCGTCGCGTCATGGGTCTGGGATTCGCCGGCGCCGGAAATGATCAGACGCTGCGTTCTGAAGTTGGTTGCGCAATCCGTAAGCTGTTCGACGGCCGAGGAGGGAAATCCATCCGTTTCCCATGCCCTGGTTCGCTCTTCATAAAGCCGGAAATGTTCTACCGCCTGCTCCCGGTCTTCGGCGCTCAAGGTCTCCGGGTCGAAACCGAAGTCGAGATCGACGAAAGAAACGCAGAGTTCCGGATGGTTTGCCGAGCAATGATAGCACTCGCGGTTGTTTTCCATCGTCAGCTTCCAGTTGCCATCCTCGATGACGTCGGTCTGATGTGCGATCTTCGCATTTCGGATGTCATAGGGGGCGAGACGCTCCGCCATCGTCCGCTCGAGGAGGTCGATGTCTTCAGGCGGATTGTCGGAAAGACAGACATAGATCAGGCCGCCGATCGATTTGAAATTCACCTGCCTCAGGCCGTGACAGTCCTTGTCGAAGTCCTTGCCCATATGCGGCGCATAGCTGAGCTCGCCGGTCAGTTCATAGGTCCAGGTGTGGTAGGGGCAGACGAGCTTCGAGATGATCGTGCTGCCCGCATCCAGCAGACGCGCACCACGATGGCGACAGACATTGTGCAGCACGCGGATTTCGCCTTCGTCGTCCCGCAGGAGGATGAGGCTGGTCCTGCCGATGTCGACTACTGTGGCGTCACCGGCTTCCGGAACGTCGCAGTCGAGACCCACACAGATCCAGTGCTTGTGAAAAAACACCTCGATATCGGCGTCGAACACGTCGTCGCGCGTATAGAGACCGGCGGGCAGGGAGTGCCCGTTGGTGCGGGCATCGAGCAATGACGAGATGGATGATGCGAGCTTGTTTAGCATGATATCCCCTGATGTTTATTTCTATGGAGATTGCGCTTGCATCCCTTGGTTCTCAACAGCATTAATTCTTACGTTGACATAATGAAATGTAATGCAAAGAGGCTATGATGCAGTTTCGCAGACGCCTGCCGTCGCTTACGGCGCTGATCATGCTTGAGGCGGTTTTGCGTCGGAGAAGCTTCACCGCTGCCGCCGGGGAACTTGGCGTTACCCAGGCGGCGGTCAGCAGACAGATCGCCCTGCTGGAGGGTGAGCTGGGCGTGCCGATGTTTATTCGTAAGCACCGGGCAATCGAGCCCACGGCTGCTTGTGAGGCTCTCGGAGCGTCACTGGCGCAAAGCTTCGTCAACATTGCTGAGACAATCGATGCCATCAAGGGATCGGCGAAAGACATCGTCACCATTGGAGCGACGGTTGCGTTCTCGTCCTTCTGGCTGCTCCCGCGCCTTGCCGATTTCCGCGCGCAGAACCCCGGAATTCAGATCCGGGTCGTTTCACAGGATACGCGCATCAATCTTGATGACGGGGATATCGACATAGCGATCCGGTACGGTGTTCCTCCGTTTAACGACGGAACGGTCATCGCATCGTGCGACGACATGCTTATGCTCGTATGTTCACCCGGTTACCTGGAGAAGCGCGGAAGGGGAGGCTTGGTCGCGTCGGATGATCTGATAGAAACGGATGTTGAGGACAGGTCATGGCTTTCATGGAGCCACTGGTTTTCCAACCTCGATGTCCGGTTCGAAATAAAGCCGACGCTGCGCTTCAATCATTACACCGAAACCATTTTTGCTGCACGCGAAGGGCAGGGCCTGGCGCTTGGCTGGGGGCTTCTTGTGAAGACTTTTCTGGACGACGGGACGCTGGTGCCCTTTGATGACACCCGAATGGCTTCCGGCGCTCGCTATAACGTGGTCCTGCCGATCAAATCGAGAAGGACAATGGCGATCGACCGCGCGGCCGCCTGGCTTACCGCAGCGCTGCATGGGTAAACGGGGCGGCACATCGCTCAGTAATTGACCGTCACAACGACCGTATCGCTGTAAACTCCCGGTGCCGGTGTATTCTGCGCCGGTACACGTCCATAGACGGTCAGTGTCTGTAGGCTACCGGTTCCGGTGCCGGTGGCGATTTGGCCAGCCGCACTTCCCCAGACATTCGTGCGGTTGACGTCGCGATAGAGCCCGTAGGTTATTGATCCGCCCGCCAGTACCATCTGGCGCGAAGCCGGTGGGCTGTTGCTCAGGCCGCCGTTGAGGGCGACGCTGTAATTCAGGTTGCTGGTACAGGTAAGAGCGATGGCCCCGGTCGCATCGACTGCGGTGTTGAGAACGCCGTGACTGCCGAAATTGATGTTTTGCGCCGAGACGATGCAGGTCGGCGATACCGCAGCCGTAACGTTGAATGGCACCTGTGTCGGGTTCTGGGTTACGTCGGAGCAGTTCGGGGCCAATAAAAGGAATGACGTATAGGTAAAACTGGTCTCGGCGCCGGCAAAGCTGGAGAGGTAGGGGCCGCGCGCGGCAGCGGCCTGACCGGCGGTGATCCTGCCATAAACGGTACGGCTCGTGCTGTTAAGGAGGAGGGGCAGCGCCATATCGATAGGCGGAGGTGATCCAAGTGCGGGCTGGGTGACCGATCCCCAAGGCGTTGTGCGTCCGGAGTTCTGATATAGCTGATAATTGAGGATGTTACTGCCTTGCAGCATCCGTCGGATACCGCCCGATTGCCCACCGCTACCGGCGTTGATGTTGGGGCAGATGCGGACGGAAAGCGCCAGTGACAAAGGGTTGGAGCAGGTGACCGACAATGTTGCGGTGGTATCCACGGCGCTGCCGCTTGTAAGGTTGACGAAGCCGAAACTCATGTCCGACATGCTGAAGCTGCAGCTTTGCGCCAGAACCGGTGTCCCGAACAGGAAAGCGGTGATGGCAAGGGCAGCCCGGGTCAGAACCTTCATTGAACGCTCCTGCATATGGCTTCAAGGGTGGCGCGTGTCTTGGCGGCAGGGGACACGGTAATCTGCGCTTCGCACTCTCCCTTCGTGGGTTGCGTGATGGCAAGCCGATGTGTTTCGCCGATATTATCAAGATAGGCCTGTCCGTCATAACCGACGATGAAGTCATGCTCACCGTCTATCTTGCCGGTCGACCCGGTTTCGATAAACTGGCCGCTTTCATCCTTCAGCGTCACCAGCGCCACCTGCCCCTCGGTTTCCACCTTGAAGTTGACGACTGCTCCGGCGCGCTCTGTCGGCGTGACGGTTTGTTTCGTTGTGTCGATGCGGGCATCGACGGGAAGATTGCTGGGGTCCAGCGTAATGTTGTTGACGTCATAGGACCGCAGGTTCGGAAGCAATATCTTTCCGCGTCGGTTCGTCTGGCCGATGGGGCGGTTCTCCAGCAGAATATCGACGCCGGGCGCGCCCGCATCCACGACGGCGAAGGCGTCATCGATCCGGTTTCCAATAAAGACATCGCCGCCGGCCAGCGCTATCGATCCGTCGATCTGGGCATAGGCCTGTGTCGTGCGGTTGAATTGATCGACGCCGGCCGACACACGTGCGACGCTGCCGCGATAACTGCCGGAGGCGGAGGCGATATCGTTGCCGCCCATCGAACCGCGCAGGCGCCAGCCATAACTTCCCTCCGCCTGTTCTTCGGATTTTCCGACTTCGGCCGTCAGAGAATATCCGTCCGCATCGGAGGACATGCCGGCCGAACCGGAGACGCCGCCGCCGAACGACCAGGAGAGACCGGCATAGATGCCGTAGGAATTGCTGTCCTCGAGGTCCTTATAAGCGGTGACGAAGATATTGCCGTTTTCGCCGAAGGGCCGCGTGGCGGAAAGGCCAAGCAGCCGGGATTTTCTTTCATCGAAAGTTTCCAGCTGTGTGTAGGAGAAGTTAAGGCTCGTCTCATCGAAACCAAGTTGCGTGGAAACGGAAATCTGGTCGAGCGCGCGCGGCGGCCGCGCGCTGAGCAGGCCGGCTATCGTGCGGACTTTCGATGTATCGGCGGAAACGGATGCCATATCGTTATAGTCGCCGAATGTCCGTTGCGAGCGTGCGTTCAACCGTATTCCGAGCAATTCGGCTTCGACATTTGCGGAAAGCTGATAACCGCTTTCCGCGTTAAAACGGCTCGATGCGCCCGAAATCGCCGCCCGCCCATGGGCTCCAAGCGTGAAGACGCCGCCGAAACCGATATTGTAGAAATCCTCACCGCCTTCCGCATGGCCCTCCAATGTCAACCCGTCCGACAATCCATAACGCACCGTTGCAGAGCCGAGAGGCCTGTCATCATAATCGAAAGACGAGGCGCCGTAATTGCGCCGGGCAAAGCCAAGCTCGGCCGAAAAATCGATGAGACCCTGCGCGAGCAAATCCGGCGAGGTATAAAAAGGCGTTTCGGACACGGTTTCGCGCCCCAGCGCATCCCGCACCACCAGCCTTGCATTGCCCGCACCGCTGATGACCGGCAGATTGGTGATGGAGAATGGCCCCTCGGGAACCTCCTGCGACAGGCGGCGGATATTGTTGACATAGACATCGACGGTGGAGGGCACCGCTGCGGAGCCTGCAAATTCAGGCATCGGCATGGTGACGATATCCGGCCGCAGATCGAAGTTTCGGCGGATCTGCACGCCGCCCAGCCGCGTCGGACGTGTCCAGCTCAGCCCCCCGGTGATCAGGTCTCCGGCCCGGTATGTCGTCAGGCTGTCCTCATCGGAGTAGCTCCAGGTGGTGTCGAGGCGCTGGGTGTCGAATTGCGACAGGCGGGATGTGCTCAAGACCTGAGACGAAGACAGCACGCCGAGCGGGCCGAACACACGGCTTTCCAAAAGGGCGGAGACACCGTTGAAATCGGTCAGATCCGACCATTTGTTGCCACCGGACGAGCCGTAGATCGTGTAGTTCACCAGACCTCCAAAATCGCTTGTGGCCCTGTCCTGCACGTCCTCGTCTTCCTGCTCATCGCTCCTGCCGGATGCGTCGATGACCTTGCTTGCCCGTGCCGCCGTGGGCAGGGCGAAATGGACCGACTGCGTGCTTTCATCATAACGCGTCACCACATCCGGCAGCCTGGAGACATCGATCCAGCCATCATCGCCTGCAGCGCTTTCAACCGGCGAAATCCCGATGTTCTTCAGCTGCTCCGGTTCGATAAGAAGCGACCCGGCGTCGTTTTGACGAAATGTGGCGATCAGTTCCGTTGAAACATCATTGATATAGACTTCGAGCTGCAATGGCCCGGCTTCTTTTGCGGCAAAAGAAGTGGGCTGCGTTGCAGGGGGCAAATCCTGCGCCACGGATAAACTGCTCGATGAAAAGATCGTCAAACCTGCAATCGTCAAAACGGCAAGGTCAGCCGCCGTTGACGCGCGCCGTCGCATTGACGGGGCCGCCTTCGCTCTCAGCCGAAATCTTCAGTGTGCCACCAGCTTTTTTGCCGCCGGTTGCCGGAACAAGAAAGCTTGCACCGGATTTGCCGAGCACATAACCCACCAGACCCTGCTGCTGGGCAATCGCTTGCCCGTTGCCGCCCAGAACTTTCAGGTTGGCGATCCGTATCCGTTTCTGACCATTGTTGGAAACGGATACCCTGTAACCTTTGCCCTGCCGCGTTATCGACCAGACCGGCTCGGCATCGCCTGTGGAAGCGGGCGAAAAGAAAACAGGTATGGAGTGGCGAACGACCAGATTGACCGTGCCAGACTGGGGTCTTCCCCCAGAGGGCAATTCGTCCACAATGACGCGATAGCTCTCTTCCGCCCTGATGGGTGTTTTGGAAAGCCGGACGATACGGATAAGGTTCTCGGCGCCCGGTTTCAGCTGCGTCATCGGCGGGCTGGCGACGACGTCCTCTGCCGCAGTATAGACGTCTGAGCCGTTTTGCTGGGTCCAGCGAAATATCCTGACCTGAACGTTGATGGGCGTTCTCGCATCATTCCATATGCGCAGGCTGGATGCCGCTGCCGGTGCCCTTAAATCCAGAATGACTGGTGAAACCCGCAGAGATGCGGCGTGTGAAGGTGAGACACTCAAACCGGCAATAAACGCAGCCGCTAAGGTAAAAAGACGCATGCGCGATCCTCCCTATGGCGATCAGTAATTGAGCGTGGCCGTCACCGTATCGGTATAGACGCCGACCGCGGGTGTCGTCTGGGCAGGTACGCGCCCATAGACCGTGAATGTTTGCGGCGCTCCGGTTCCCGTTCCTGTCTGGCGATCCGTCCCCACGGTATTGCCCCAAAGCGTGGTATGTGCCGCAGTCGTATAGAGCGAGTATGCAATGGTGGCACCCGCCGGGGAGGTCATCAGACGGTTGGCGACAGTGGCGCCTGAACCGGCGCCGGCGCTCAGGCCAAGGCTGAAGGGTGTGCTGGAGGTGCATTGAACGACGACCTGACTGGTCGCGTCAATATTGCTGCTGATGACGCCATTGGTGCCGAAGTTCAGATTGCCGGCCGAGTTGATCTGGCATGCCGCCTGAATGGTGATTTGTACCGTGAAGTTTGAAGTGGCGACCTGCGCCATGCCTGATGACGGCGCAAGGGCGAACGCCGCAAGTGATAATAGGTAGCCTGATGTTGCGAACTTCATGCTCTCTCCCCAAGCGGCTGCGCTGCTGATTTCCTCGGTCACAACGCAGGATCACCCCAATAGCGGGTAATTAGAATAATCTAATACTCGCTTCGATTTGGTTAACAAATCCTTAACGGCGGATCCTAGAAAACTACAGGATGAGATACAGTATAAAGTGCAACCGTAAATTCCATGGAATTCGCGGATGCGAAAATAGATAAACTCGCAGAAAATGTTATATAATCAGTAGCTTGTCCATTTCCTCGCAGCGAGGTTCGATGTGATGGTGCACATTTGGATGAAGACGCAGGATCGTGACCCCTTGGCCGATGCCCATATAGGGAGCTCTTATTCCTGACTTTCGAGTCGATAGCGGCTTCCGGGGTATAATAGCCGTACCGATGTTACCGCACGGCTGGAAGACCACGTTCGCCGCCGAACCTGCAGGCAGGGTTCGTGCCGGCCGATCGCCAGCAATTTGCACTCCCATGGTTGGGGCGCTGCGGCTTCTATGAACTGTTCGGTCCGGGAAATCGGCGCCAACGCCGTCAAATAGGCATTCGGGGTCATGGAGCTGAAATCCTGCCGCAGATAGTCTGGAGCGACTGCGGCATTCACGAAACGATCTTCCAGCTGGATCGGAACGTCGTCTTCGTGATGAACGATGATCGAATGGAAGATTTTCGCACCAACGTCGATCTCCAGCGCCGAGGCAAGATCGGGACCACATACTTCGGTCTGCGCCAGGATCAGGCTGGCCTGGTGGGAAGAGCCCCTTTCCTTGATCTCGTCGGCGATGTTTCGCACACCCATCATGCCGGCGCTTCTTTTTTTCGATGCGACGAATGAACCGCGTCCCTGAACGCGCACGATAACACCTTCGGTCGCAAGCTCCCGCAGGGCACGGTTTGCCGTCATTCGGCTGACGCCCAGCATCTCCACCATTTCGTTTTCGGAAGGGACCCGGTGGTGGAGGGGCCATTCGCCGCTCGCGATCTTTGCCTTGATTTGCGTTTTCACACGCTCATAGAGCGGCAGAGACGGATACTCGCTGGATGTTGCGAGGTCGCTTTCGATCACGGACGGCATTTAAACTCCCTGAAAATCGGCAGATTGCCTAAAATATAACCAGCATTTCGGACGCATGCAAAATATCATCTTTGCACTTGCTTGTCTCCTAAAACCATGCAAAGTTACATATACAACTTGTGAAGCGTCGATGGGGAGTTGAAAAGTCGATCTTTTGCGGGCGCATTTTTCTCGTAAGTGGCTGAGGTGAGGATGTTTGCATGCCGACCCGCTCCGAAAGGAAAATGCAGGCTGGCTCGCCGATATTGGGAGAAAGGGCTGTGAATGCGTGGCTGTGAACCGTTTACGGCTCTGATGCCTTGCAGGCGAACACATAGGTTTCGGCGCAAGAAGGCTGGATTGGCAGCGTTCAGGATTCGGACAACGTCGGTTTTTCAGTTGCTCTTCCAGTGCCTTTCCGGCTTGCCGCCATTCTTTAGCATTAAAGCTGTTTCAGCAAAGTTGTATAGTGAACTTAAGGGGAGTTACTTTCGTTGTGGCATAAAACTCCGATGCTGCGGGCAGGGAATAGGTGTGTTGTTCGGACCTGCTCCAAACCGTCCCGCTGACCCGGCGAAAGGTCGATATTCCTTCATCATATTTTCAGGGAGATCCTGCGCCGGCACCGCATGAATTTGTGCCGACAACATGCCAACCATCAATCAAAAAGGGGAATAAGATGTTGAATGCTAAATTTAAATTCGCGCTTGCCGCCACGGCCCTGTTTGCGGCGCTGCCCTTGGGCTCGGCCCATGCAGCCAGCTATTGCGGCGAGGGAAAGACTGTCACTTTTGCCGGCATCGATTGGGAAAGCGGCGCCTTCGTTACCGAAGTCATGAAGGCCATTCTGTCGAAGGGATATGATTGCAAGGTCGATTCCATTCCCGGCAATTCGGTGACGCTGGAACAGGCCACAGCCAATAACGACGTTCAGATTTTCGCCGAGGAATGGATCGGCCGGTCCGACGTCTGGAACAAGGCCGCTGCCGCAGGACAGGTTACCTCGGTCGGCAAGACCTTCGTCGGCGCTTCCGAAGGCTGGTTCGTTCCTGAATACCTGATCAAGGGCGACGCGACAAAGGGCATAGAGGCAAAGGCCCCCGACCTGAAGAGTGTCGAGCAGCTTTCCGATCCGAAGATCGCTGCCCTTTTTCAGGATCCCGAAGAGCCGTCCAAGGGACGTTTTCTCAATTGCCCTTCGGGCTGGACCTGTGAGGGTGTCAATACCGCCAAGCTCCAGGCTTACAAGCTCGACTCGACCTACGTGAACTTCCGCCCGGGTACGGGCACGGCGCTGGATGCGGGGATCAGCGCCGCCTATCTTCAGGGCGAGCCGCTGCTGTTCTACTACTGGAGCCCGACCGCAATCATGGGCAAGTACAAGCTCGTGCAGCTTTCCGAGCCGGCCTACACCGAAGCCTGCTGGAAGGACCTGACAAGCGCCGATGGCAAGCGGGAGGCGGGATGCGCTTTCCCGGCGGTTGAGGTTGCTTATGGCGTCAACAGCGACTTCGCCAAGGCTGCGCCGGATATCATCGAAATCCTCGGCAAGGCGACCTTCCCGCTTGAGGAGGTCAATTCCAGCCTCGCTTATATGGTTGACGAAAAGGCCGATGCCGTGGCCGCAGCGACGCGCTTCCTGAAGACCAAAGGTGACATCTGGGGCGCATGGGTGTCGCCGGAGGCCAAGACCCGTATCGAAGCCGCGATCAAGTAGCAATCACGGGGCCGCATGCTGGATTGGCATGCGGCTTTTCTTTTCCCGTCAGAGCCGTGACCGTCGGGGACGGAAGACGGCAAGTGCGAGGACGCCACCCGATGTTTCCTGAGTCTCTTCATATTTCCATTCGTGGCCCGATCAACGACTTCGTCCAGTCGCTGGTCGTCAATTACGGCTTCGTCTTCAAGGCAATTTCTCAAACCATTCTGCAGGTCATCCTGTTCATGGAATGGATATTGCGCGGCCTGCCATGGTGGCTGGTCCTGCTTGCCTTTCTGGCGCTCGCATGGTTTGCCGCGCGCAAGATTTCGCTTGTTCTCATGGTCGGGGTCATGCTGCTCATCGTCGGCGCTCTCGGCTTGTGGGACCTGACAATGCAGACGCTGGCGCTGATGCTCATCGCCAGCCTGATTTCCATCATCATCGGTGTCCCGGTCGGCATCTGGCTCGCCAAGAGCCAGATCATGCGGCGTATCACGCTGCCTGTCCTCGACGTCATGCAGACGATGCCGAGTTTCGTTTATCTGATCCCGGCAATCATGCTTTTCGGCCTTGGCAAGGTGCCTGCGGTACTCGCGACCATCATCTATGCCGTACCACCGCTGATCCGCCTGACCGATCTGGGCATCCGCCAGGTGGATCGTGAAGTGGTGGAGGCGGCAACCGCTTTTGGCAGCAGCCCGTCGCAGATCCTGTTCGGGGTCGAACTGCCGCTGGCCACACCCACAATCATGGCTGGCCTGAACCAGACGATCATGATGGCTCTTTCCATGGTGGTGGTCGCCTCGATGATCGGTGCGCGTGGTCTGGGCGAACAGGTCCTGAACGGGATTCAGACACTGGATGTCGGAAAGGGCCTCGAGGCGGGTCTGGGCATCGTCATTCTCGCCATCGTCCTCGACCGTATTACGCAGGGCTTCGGCCAATCCAGCCGGAAGGAGCGCGGCGATGACTGATATCGCAATCCGTAACGTTTCCAAGATTTTCGGCGGCAACTGGAAAGCCGCGCTCGCCATGACGAAGGACGGCGCCGACAAGGCTGAAATATTGGCCAAGACCGGTTGCAGCGTCGGTCTCGACGATGTCAGCCTCGACATTGCCGGCAGCCGCATCTTTGTCATCATGGGCCTTTCCGGCTCCGGAAAATCGACGCTTGTGCGCCATATCAACCGCCTGATCGAACCGACGAGCGGTGAAATCCTGGTTGGCGGCAGCAATGTGCTTGATCTGAGGGCCAAGGATCTGCGCGACTTCCGCAATCGTCGGGTCAGCATGGTGTTTCAGAATTTCGGCCTCATGCCACACCGCACGGTTATGCAGAATGTCGTTTATGGCCAGCGTGTACGCGGCCTTTCAAAGGCGGAAGCAAATCCGATCGGCATGCAATGGATCGAGACCGTCGGGCTCGCCGGCTATGAAAACAAGATGCCCCACCAGCTTTCCGGCGGCATGAAGCAGCGTGTCGGCCTTGCGCGGGCTCTCGCTGCCGATACCGACGTTATCCTGATGGATGAGGCATTTTCCGCTCTCGATCCGCTGATCCGCGCCGATATGCAGGATCAGCTTCTGCAGCTGGAGAAGAACCTCTCGAAAACCATCGTCTTCATCACGCATGATCTTGATGAGGCGTTGCGGATCGGTGCGCAGATCGCGATTTTGAAGGACGGGAAACTGGTGCAGGTCGGAACGCCGGACGATATTCTCAATCGCCCCGCCAATGATTATGTCGCCCGCTTCGTGCAGCGCCGCACGGGTGCGGCGGTCGCCCATCATGATTGACACCGTTATCATCGATCAGGGCATCTCATGGCGGGATGTCGCCATGGTGGCAAAAGGTGCACGAGTGCAGCTTGCCGATGCCGCGTGGAAGCGTATCGCCGCGGCGCGTGACATTGTCGAGGCGCTGGTGTCGAAAGGCGTGCGCGGCTACGGCATCAATACCGGTGTCGGTGCCCTGTGCGACGTGATCGTGGACAGGGATCGACAACAGGCCCTGTCGCGAAACATCCTGCTCAGCCATTCCTGCGGGGTTGGAGAGCCGCTGGGGCGGGAGCAGACACGTGCCATCATGGCCGCACAGATCGTCAATTTCGCCCATGGTTTTTCCGGCATCCGCGTGGAAACCGTCGAGGCGATGCTGGCTCTTTTGAATGCGGATGTTTTACCCGTCATTCCCTCACGCGGTTCGGTCGGATATCTCACCCATGCCGCAGCGATCGGGCTGGTATTGATCGGCGAAGGCGAGGCGGTGCGTGATGGCGAAAGGCTGTCCGGAGGGCAGGCGCTGGCAGCTGTCGGTCTCTTGCCACTTGTGCCTCTGGCCAAGGAGGGGCTGAGTCTCGTCAACGGAACGCCCTGCGCCACCGGACTTGCCTGTCTGGCGCTGTCACAAATGGAAAATCTGCTGGACTGGGCGGATGCGGCCGCAGCGATGAGTTATGAAAATCTGGGCGCGCAGTCCGATCCATTCTCGGCAGCGCCCCTTGCTCTGCGCACATCCCCGGGGCTTCAGACCGTTGGAAATAATCTCCGCCATCTGTTGGCGGATAGTCCCCTCTTGGCGCGCTCGGCGGGATCGCGCACGCAAGATCCGCTCAGCCTTCGCGCCGTTCCGCAAATCCACGGCGCCATTCGCGACAGCGTCATGCAGATCGGCGAAGTGGTGAATCGCGAACTGGCAAGTGTTACGGACAATCCGGTCGTTACCGGTTCGCCGGATATGCCGCAGGTGCATTCACAGGCCCATGCCGTTGGCGCGGCATTGGGGCTTGCCATGGATGGTCTGGCCGTCGCGGCTGCAGAACTGGCAAGCATTGCGGAGCGCCGGATCGACCGCCTTGTCAATCCGCTGGTCAGCGGCCTGCCAGCTTTTCTGGCGGAAGGCAGCGGTGTCTGCTCCGGTTTCATGATCATTCAGTATACGGCCGTGGCGCTGGTTGCCGAAAACCGGCGGCTGGCTGCGCCCGCCAGTCTGGATGGTGGCATTACCTCTGCCTTGCAGGAGGATATTCTCACTCACGCCACGCCGGCTGCCGACAAGGCACTTTCCATCATCGCCAATCTCGAAACCATTCTTTCGATCGAGATCATGTGTGCGGCGCAGGCCTATGACATGCAGCCTGGAGAAGCCGGCATGGCACCCGCCACCCACGCCCTCTACCGGCGTATTCGCGCAGACGTTCCCTTTTACCGCGATGACCGGCCGCTCAATTCTCTGCTTGCCATGGTGGAGAAGCTGTTGCGTAACACGAGCGCCGGGATTGGGCACCTGTCATAAGCATCAGGGATGCGCCGCCGGTGATGAATTTATGCACCGGCGTCATATTTAATCCAGCATCACCATATGTGCGGGCAGTTGGTCCTCGAAAAACTTCGAGAAAGTCGCGATGCGGGGCGGGAGCTTCTGGTAGGGCGGATAATAAAGCGTCAGCCAGAGTTCCGGCGGCGACCAGCCGCGCAGAACATGTATCAGTCGGCCGCTGCGGATATGGTCGGCGATATGAAACCCCGGCAACATGGCCACCCCGGCACCATCCGCCGCCAAATCTGCCAGAACCTCGCCATTATTGGCGCTGAATCTGCGACCGGCCGAAATCGTGATGCTCGATCCGCCATCCGACAGGACCCAGTTTTCCCGCCGGCTTTCACCGCTATAGGCAAGGCAATCGTCGGGCGTCAGCTCGCCCGGATGTTCCATCTGCGTGAACCGGCTGCCCGGTGCCGCCACCAATATTCTCGGCACGGCCCTGATCTTGCGCCAGATGGTGAATTTGTCTGATGGGGCTGACGAAATGCGGATCGCGAGATCGTAGTCGTCATCGACGATGTTGACCAAGCCGTCGGACAGCGAAATCTCGAAGCACATTTTCGGGTACAGTTCCCGGAAACCAGAGAGAATCGGCGGCAGTACGGTTTTCCCGAGCCATGTCGGCGCGCTGATCCTCAGCCTTCCCTGATCGGCCTTGTGAGCATTCCTGACGTCGCGCCGGGCATTTTCGAGCGCTTCTATTGCCGGCTGAATCTGCGCGGCAAAAACGGCTCCATCGGTCGTCAGCGATACCTGACGGGTCGTGCGGACAAACAATTGCACGCCGAGATCACATTCAAGCGCGGCAATGGCGCGGGTGACGGCTGCTGCCGTCATGCCCAGTTCACGGGCCACCTGCGCGAAGTTGCGCTTTTCGGCCGCCATCAGAAAGGTTTTGAGAGCTTTGTGGTCGTTCATCTCTATTATTTCAAAAATCGCAATTCAGTAGCAAGAAATATTGCAATTCCTTGATGCAATCAAGCGACGTATATCTTTGTCATCGAAACGGACACACAAACGAAGAGAGGCGCCGACGATGATCAAGGATATCAAGGGCCTGCACCACGTTACCTCCATGGCGTCGGATGCGCTGCAGAACAACAGTTTTTTCACCGAAACGCTCGGCCTGCGCCGGGTGAAGAAGACGGTCAACTTTGATGAGCCCAGCGTCTATCACCTTTATTACGGTGATGAAACGGGATCGCCCGGCACGGTCATGACCTATTTTCCCTTCGCCCAGATGATGGCCGGTCGTCCCGGTGTCGGCGAAGTGGGCGAGACCCAGTTCTCCATTCCCAAGGGTGCGCTCGGCTTCTGGAAAGATCGTCTCATTGCCAAAGGCGCTACCGGAATTGAGGCCGACACGGTCTTCGGCGACAATCGCCTGCGCTTCACCGGTCCAGATGGCGACGGTCTCGCGCTGATCGAAACGGGCGATGATGCACGTGCTGGCTGGCTGGCCGAGGGCATAACCGAAGATAATGCCATACGCGGTTTCACCGGTGCGCGTTTCAATCTTCATGATACGGCTGCAACCGAGGAACTTCTGCGTTTCATGGGTTATGAGCGGGCCGATGTTGAAGGAAACGTCACACGTTTCATTATTCCCGGTGGCAATGGAGCGGATACGATCGATCTTGCAGCGCTGCCGAAGACACCCTTTGCCCGCCCGGGAGCCGGTTCGGTGCACCACATCGCCTTTGCGGTTGAAAACCGTGAAAAGCAGCTCGAAGTGCGCAAGGCGCTGATGGATACCGGCTATCAGGTGACCCCCGTCATCGACCGCGATTACTTCTGGGCGATCTATTTCCGCACCCCGGGCGGGATCCTGTTCGAGATCGCTACCAATGAACCCGGTTTCGACCGGGACGAGGATACAGCCCATCTTGGTGAGGCGCTCAAGCTGCCAAACCGGTATGAGCCGTTCCGCAACAAGATCGAGGCGAGCCTGGTTCCGCTCGCTGCTTAAGACGGACCGCTGATCCGAACCGACTGACAGATATACATCCACGCCCTTCAAAGACGGCTGCCCGCGCCGGGCAGCCCACCGGCGAAGCCTTGTCAATTTCCACCGCCGTAGATCGGCAATCACCACCTGAACGGAGAACGAAAATGTCCAAGCTCGAAGTCCTTACCCCCGCCAACAGCCAGTTGATCTTCATCGACCAGCAGCCGCAGATGGCTTTCGGCGTGCAATCGATCGATCGTCAGACCCTGAAGAACAATGTTGTCGGCCTCGCCAAGGCCGCCCGGATATTCAATATCCCGACGACCATCACGACGGTCGAAACGGAAAGCTTCTCCGGCAACACCTTCCCGGAATTGCTCGCGGTTTTTCCGGAGAACGATATCCTCGAGCGCACCTCGATGAATTCCTGGGATGACCAGAATGTCCGTGACGCCCTGGCTAAGAACGCCGCCGGCGGCCGAAGGAAGATCGTCGTTTCTGGTCTCTGGACGGAAGTCTGCAACACCACCTTCGCGCTCTCGGCGCTTCACGATGTTGCGGATTACGAGATCTACATGGTGGCGGATGCCTCCGGTGGCACCTCTGTCGATGCGCATAAATATGCGATGGATCGCATGGTGCAGGCTGGCATCATCCCGGTCACCTGGCAGCAGGTGCTGCTTGAATGGCAACGCGACTGGGCACGCAAGGAAACCTATGACGCCGTCACCTCGCTGGTGAAGGAACATTCCGGCGCCTACGGCATGGGCATCGACTATGCCGTCACCCATGTCCATGGCGGTGCAGAGCGCGTCAAACACGGCAAGCGCATCGGCCCGAACCCAGCCCAAAAATAAGCTTTCAACCGCGCCGCACCGGAAGGATCGATGTCCCGTCCGGTGCGGCTTTCATCCATCTAGGAGGTTCCCATGAAAGTCTATCTTCTGTCGCTTGGCGCCGGCCTGCTGGTCGGCATTGTTTACAGCCTGCTCAATGTGCGTTCACCTGCACCGCCCATCATCGCGCTTGTCGGCCTGCTTGGCATATTGCTCGGCGAACAGGTCATTCCTTTTGCAAGGTCGATCATCGGCAAGGAGCCGGCCGCCGTTTCGTGGATCAACCAGATCAAGCCGCATATGTTCGGCCATATGCCAAAGGGCAGCGGAGAGACCGTGGATCTCGCCAGGGCGAAACAGCCTGCGGATGGGGAGAGAAGCTGATGCCAACGCGACGCACTTTTCTTGGCGCGGCATCGAGCCTTGCCTTTCCGCATCTCTTTTCACCGGCCAATGCCGCTGATCCCATTCAGACCGGAGCCTATTCCATGTATCCCGACACCATTCTTCACAATGGCCGCCTGACGACGCTTGATCGCGGCAATCCAAATGCAACGGCAGTTGCCATCAAGGATGGTCTGTTCGTGGACGTGGGAACCGATGCCGATGTCATGGCACTCGCCGGGCCGGGGACGAAAATCATCGATCTGAAGGGCAAACGCGTGCTGCCCGGCCTCATCGACAATCACACCCACGTCGTTCGCGGCGGTTTGAACTTCAACATGGAACTGCGCTGGGATGGCGTGCGCTCGCTGGCGGACGCCATGGACATGCTCAAACGGCAGGTGGCGATCACGCCCGCCCCGCAATGGGTGCGCGTCGTTGGCGGCTTCACCGAGCATCAATTCGTCGAAAAGCGCCTGCCGACCATTGAGGAAATCAATGCGGTGGCGCCCGACACGCCGGTCTTCCTGCTGCATCTCTATGATCGGGCGCTGCTGAATGGCGCAGCCCTTCGCGCCGTTGGTTATACGCGGGATACACCGAACCCGCCCGGCGGCGAGATCACCCGCGATGCGAACGGCAATCCCACGGGCATGCTGCTTGCCAAACCAAATGCCGGTATCCTCTATTCGACGCTCGCCAAGGGACCGAAGCTGCCGTTCGATTATCAGGTCAACTCCACCCGCCACTTCATGCGTGAGTTGAACCGGCTGGGTGTGACCGGCGTGATCGATGCGGGTGGTGGCTTCCAGAATTACCCTGATGATTATGAGGTCATCCAGAAGCTCTCCGATGAAGGCCAGATGACCGTGCGTCTCGCCTACAACCTCTTCACGCAGAAGCCCAAGCACGAAAAGGAGGATTTCCTCAACTGGACCTCTTCGGTCAAATACAAGCAGGGCAATGACTATTTCCGGCACAATGGCGCAGGTGAGATGCTGGTTTTTTCCGCTGCCGATTTCGAGGATTTCCGCCAGCCGCGACCGGACATGCCGCCGGAAATGGAGGGCGAACTCGAAGAGGTCGTGCGGGTTCTCGCGGAAAACCGCTGGCCCTGGCGTCTGCATGCCACCTATGACGAGACAATCTCGCGGGCGCTTGATGTCTTCGAAAAGGTCAACCGGGACATTCCGCTTGAAGGTCTGAACTGGTTCTTCGATCATGCTGAGACCATTTCTGATCGTTCGATCGACCGTATTGCAGCGCTTGGCGGCGGCATCGCCACCCAGCACCGCATGGCCTATCAGGGCGAATACTTCGTCGAACGTTATGGACAGGGAGTTGCCGAGGCGACGCCGCCGATCAGGAAAATGCTCGACAATGGCGTCAATGTCTCTGCCGGTACCGATGCCACCCGTGTCGCCTCTTACAATCCATGGGTGTCCCTTTCGTGGATGGTAACCGGCAAGACGGTGGGCGGCATGCAGCTTTATCCACGCGCCAATTGCCTTGACCGCGAAACGGCGCTGCGCATGTGGACCGAAAAAGTCACCTGGTTCTCGAACGAAGAGGGCAAAAAGGGCCGCATCGAAAAAGGCCAGTTCGCCGATCTGGTGGTGCCGGACAAGGATTATTTTTCCTGCGCCGAAGACGAAATCTCCTTCCTCACCTCCGAGCTGACCATGGTCGGCGGCAAGATCGTCTATGGTGCCGGCGACTTCAAGGCGCTTGATGAGAACGACGTGCCCCCGGCCATGCCGGACTGGTCGCCGGTTCGCGCTTTCGGCGGTTATGCCGCCTGGGGTGAGCCGCAAGGGGCTGGAAAGAACTCGTTGCGACGCGCGGCAATCACGTCCTGCGGCTGCGCCAGCGATTGCGGCGTTCATGGACATGACCATGCCGGAGCATGGACATCGAAGCTGCCAATCGCCGATCTGAAGGGCTTCTTCGGAGCGCTCGGCTGCTCATGCTGGGCGGTTTAAGCCCGACCGTGTGAATGTCAGGCCGACCAAGCGGGCAGCGTATTGCCGCTGCCCGCATCCAACGCGAAGGAAGTCCTCTCAGGCGGGCTAATGTTGCGAATTATGCAATTATATCGAAACTATTGATGCAATTGTTGGCGATAATTGTTTCAGCCAATATCGCTCCATCAGATGAACGCAACGCCGCTCGAAGCGAGCGGCCAGGCCGCAGGAGCAGACAATGACCAAACCATCTTCAACACTTCGCCTTCACGGGTTGCTTGCAGATATCGTTGCCGCGCCCGTCACACGAACCCTTGCGCTTCTGGCGCTTTGCTCGGCGTATATTCAGGGGCCGCTGACCAAGATCTTCGACTTTCCCGGTGCGATTGCCGAGATGAACCATTTCGGCCTTCATCCGGCTGCGGTTTTTGCCGTTGTCGTCATCGTGTTCGAGCTTGCCGCCTCGGCCATGGTGGTTTCCGGCTTTCTGCGCTGGGCAGGCGCTCTGGCGCTTGCGGGCTTCACGCTTCTGGCCACCTTCATTGCTCTTCGGTTCTGGGAAATGGCGCCCGGCATGGATCGCATGATGGCCACCAACGCCTTCTTCGAACATCTCGGTCTGGCTGGCGCCTTTGTTATCGTTGCCGCAATCGATCTCACGAAAGGAACAGGCAAATGAGTGCCGCAAAATCCTCCACGAGCAGCTTTGCTCCTCTTGCACAGCCGGTTTTTGCCGTCCTCTGGGCCGCAACCGTGCTTGGCAATACCGGCAGTTTCATGCGCGATGTCGCCAGTTCGTGGCTGATGACCGATCTTTCGGCCTCGCCGGCGGCAGTCGCCATGGTTCAGGCGGCGGGAACCCTGCCGATCTTTCTGCTGGCGATCCCGGCCGGCGTGCTGACGGATATTCTCGACCGTCGTAAATTTTTGATTGCGGTCCAGCTGCTGCTGGCCTCTGTCAGTCTCACCCTCATGGTCCTCGCCCATACCGGATTATTGTCCGTCAGTGCCCTGATCGGCCTCACTTTCCTCGGCGGCATCGGTGCGGCGCTGATGGGGCCGACCTGGCAGGCCATCGTGCCGGAACTGGTGAAACGCGAGGACATCAAGAGCGCCGTCGCGCTCAATTCGCTGGGCATCAATATCGCCCGTTCCATTGGTCCTGCGGTTGGCGGCATATTGCTTGCTGCCTTTGGTGCGGCCGTTACCTACGGTGCAGATGTCGCAAGTTACTTTGTTGTCATCGCGGCGCTCTTGTGGTGGCCACGGGCGAAGAACGCCAATGATGCGTTGGCGGAAGGTTTCTCTGGTGCATTCCGGGCTGGTCTTCGTTACACGCGCGCCAGCCGTCCCCTGCATGTCGTCCTGCTGCGGGCTGCGATCTTCTTTGCATTCGCCAGTGCCGTCTGGGCGCTGTTGCCACTGGTCGCACGGCAATTGCTCGGCGGAGATGCCAGCTTTTATGGCATTCTGCTCGGTGCGGTCGGTGCGGGCGCGATTGGCGGCGCGTTGATCATGCCGAAACTGCGCGCCCGCTTTGATGCCGATGCTCTGCTTCTGGGGGCTGCTGTCATTACCGCGCTCGTCATGGCCGGCCTGTCGTTTGCTCCGCCCAAGTGGCTGGCCATCGTCATCCTGCTGTTTCTCGGTGGCGCATGGATCACGGCGCTGACGACGTTGAATGGCGCGGCCCAGGCCATTCTGCCGAACTGGGTGCGTGGCCGTGGGCTGGCGGTCTATCTTACCGTCTTCAACGGGGCGATGACGGCGGGCAGCATCGGTTGGGGTGCCGTTGGCGAAGCGGCAGGCGTGCCCGGAACGCTGCTGATCGGCGCTGCTGGTCTGTTTATCGCCGGTCTTGTCATGCACCGCCTGAAATTGCCTGCCGGCGACGCGGATATGGTGCCGTCCAACCATTGGCCGGAGCCGCTCGTTGCCGAGCCTGTGGCCCATGACCGTGGCCCGGTCCTGATCCTGATCGAATACAACGTCGAAAAGCATCACCGCAGCGCGTTCCTGCACGCATTGGATGAGCTTTCACAGGAGCGCCGGCGCGATGGTGCCTACGGCTGGGGTGTCACCGAGGACTCCGCCGATCCGCAGAAGATCGTTGAATGGTTCATGGTGGAATCCTGGGCGGAGCATCTGCGCCAGCATAAACGGGTCTCCAATGCCGACGCGGACTTGCAGGGCAAGGTACTTGCCTATCACTCGGGAATGGCAAGACCGGTCGTGCGGCACTTCCTCACGATCAATCGTCCGGGGAAAGCATAAAGCGAAAAAGGGGCCGATTGGCCCCTTTTTCATTGCTGCGGTAACCAACCGCGGGCTATTTTGTGATCCGCTCAAGAACACGGCTCAACGCTCCTTTCAGCGCATTGGAGCCGCCATTACGGTCAAAATCCTGCAAAACCTGTTCGTTGAGCCCGCCTTTGGTGGCAAATTCACCGCTGAGATCAAGGAAACTGGTGTCTCTGTCAGTGAGCTGGGCCACTTCGGAAAGACCAGCGAAGAGCGGGGCGAGATAGGCGCGACCCTTTTCTTCCGGCAAGCCATTTTCAGCCAGCCATTCGGTCGTATGCTGCATGATGCCGAAATAGGTGGCCATCAGGGCACTCGCGGCAGCGAGAAGATCGTATTCCGCCTTCGTCTCGCATTCGACCGCATTGCCAAGGCTATTAAAAATTGCCGATGTATCGGCATCCGGCGGATAGACGGCTGTGACACCCCTGCGCCGTGCGACAAAAGGCAGGGGAATCGCCTGCGTAAGGCTGACATCCGCGCCGATCCAGTCGAAAAGCGCTTCGCGGCTGGTTGCGGCAACGACGCTGATGACCTTCTGTCCGTTCCGGAAACGCAATGGGCGGATGACGTCTTCGGCAATCTGCGGCCGAATTGCCAAGACGACGGTATGGCACCCGTCGATGATCGCCTGATTGTCGCCGGTAACGATCACCTGCAGGAAATCGGCGGCGAGCCTGGCCGAAATATCCGCGTTGCGCGCTGAAACCATGACATGCGGCACGGCCGCCGGCTTCAGGAGCAGGCCCCGCACCATCGCGTCGGTGATCGCTCCGGTTCCGATAAAACCGATTTTCTGGGGAAGGGGCATGATGACTCCACGTCGGCAGGGGGCCAGATCGGCCGTGTTTTACGCAGGATGGTGATGATTGTTCCAGACTGGTGATGAGACATTGGGCCAGAAAACTGGTCTGTCGGCAATGTTAATTTTTTTTCCGCATCCGCCGGCAGGACGTAAACGTGCTCCGCATCAGACGCTTAGCAGCAATCTGATTTTCCTTCTATTTTAGCATCTTATCCCGATCAGTTTTGCACTTTGAAGCAAGATTTTCGTGAGCACCCGGTGCCGATTGGCCAAAATATTTCACTTGATATTTACATTCGGAATGTATGTATATGGCACCGAAAGATCGGACGTTTGTGATGTGTCCGGCAGCTCGTTTGCATCAAAAGGTGAAAAATGGTCGAGAAAAGTCAGTGGCGGCGCGGGCGAACGGTGGCCCTTGCGTTGATCCTATCCTGCGTCCTCTATCCCGGACGAGTGCTCTCGCAGCAGCAACCCACCCCGTCGGTCACGGTCGAAACCGCCAAGGCGGCGGATTTCACGCTGACTGCGCGTTTGCCCGGACGTATCAAGCCATCGACGATTTCAGAGGTGCGGCCGCAGGTCTCAGGCATCATCCGGGAACGGTTGTTTGAGGAGGGCGCCCGTGTCGAGGCCGGGCAGGTTCTCTACAAGATCGAGGATGAAACCTATGTCGCGGCGGTGGAGTCGGCTAAAGCCAATGTCGCCCAGGCGCAGGCAAGTTACGATTTCGCCCTTGTCGATGCACGCCGTGCTGAGGAGACATTTGCCAACAATGTCAGCTCGGCAGCGAACCGCGATAACAAGATCGCCGAAAGAAACAAGACGCAGGCCGCACTTCAGGTGGCGCGGGCACAGCTGACGACAGCGGAGATCGACCTTGAGAGAACGACGATCCGCGCACCGATCTCCGGTATCATAGGGTTTTCGGAAACGACGGCCGGCGCGCTTGTTGCTGCGCAGCAGACGACCGCTTTGACCACGATCCGCGCGCTCGACACGATTTACGTTGATGTGACGCAGTCCGTAAACGATCTGTTGCGGTGGAATGCCGACAAAAGGGTCGGGAGCAGCCAGTCCCTGTCCGTTGCAACGATGATCCTTCCGAACGGCCAGACTTACCCGGTAAAGGGTGATCTTAAGGCGGCCGAACCGAGGGTCGAGCCGACGACGGGCATGGTCACGCTTCGAATTTCGTTTTCCAACCCCGATAACCGGCTCCTGCCGGGCCTCTATGTGGAAGTTGAGCTGCCGCAGGCCGTCACCAAGGACGCGATCCTTGTTCCGCAAAGTGCTGTGATGCGCAACGCCAAAGGCGAGGCATCCGTCTGGATCGTGGAAGGCGGCAAGATTGTTCCCCGTCCGGTGAATATCGTCACTGGCGCTGGCAACCGCTGGGTCACCAGCAGCGGCCTGAAGCCGGGGGACCAGATCGTCATGTCCGGTTTCCAGAAGGTGGCGCCGGGCGCCACGGTGGAAATAGAACAACAGCCGGTGGGCCAGCAGGCCGCCCGGGCCGGGAGCAACTGATCCATGGCACGGTTTTTCATAGACAGACCCATTTTTGCCTGGGTCATCGCAATCATCATCATGGGCCTCGGCGTCCTGTCGATCATGAGACTGCCGATCTCGCAATATCCCTCGATAGCCGGTCCATCCGTGGTTATCGGCGCGACCTATCCCGGTGCATCCGCCGAGACGGTTGCGGATACGGTGGTGCAGATCATCGAGAAGGAAATGACGGGCCTTGACGGGCTGCGTTACATCGACTCGTCGACGACATCGACGGGCCGCGCCACCGTGACGCTCACCTTCAATCTGGGCACTGATCCCGATATCGCCCAGGTGCAGGTCCAGAACAAGCTGAGCCAGGCCGAAGCGAGCCTGCCTTCGGAAGTGACACGCCAGGGCGTGACGGTCGAGAAATCGACAACCGGCTTCCTGATGGTGATCGCGCTGATCTCCGACGACGGGGCCCGAAGCGCCATCGATCTGGCCGACTACCTGAACTCCTACATGGTTGAACCGATCTCGAGGCTGAAGGGCGTCGGCAAGGTCGAGGTGTTCGGATCGGAATATGCGATGCGGATCTGGCTCGATCCGCAGAAGCTGAAATATTACGGCCTCTCTCCCACCACCGTCATCAATGCCATCAGCGCCCAGAATGCGCAGATATCGGCCGGTGCCTTCGGCGCAATGCCGGCACCGGAAGGCCAGCAGCTCAATGCCACCGTCACCGCGCAGTCGCTCCTGAAGACGCCGCAGGATTTCGAACGCATTGTCTTGCGTGCCGATACCGATGGCGGGCTGGTGTTGCTGCGTGATGTCGCGCGGGCGGAACTCGGAACCGAAAACTACGAAATCTCCAGTTTCTATAACGGCAAACCGTCGTCAGGCATGGCAATCCAGCTGGCATCCGGCGCCAATGCGCTTGAAACGGCGGAACTGGTGAAGGCGAAGATGGCCGATCTCGGCGCATTTCTTCCCGCCGGGGTAAGCTATGTCATTCCCTATGACACGACGCCGTTCGTCTCGCTTTCCATCGAGGCAGTTATTCACACGCTCATCGAAGCGATCGTGCTGGTCGTGTTCGTGATGCTGATCTTCCTGCATAATTTCCGCGCGACGCTGATCCCGACGCTGGCCGTGCCGGTGGTTCTGCTCGGAACCTTCGGCATCATGGCGGCGCTTGGATTCTCGATCAACACGCTCACCATGCTTGCCATGGTTCTGGCGATCGGCCTGCTGGTCGATGATGCGATCGTGGTGGTGGAAAATGTCGAGCGCATCATGCGAGACGAACATCTCGATCCCGTCGCGGCGACGAAAAAATCGATGGGAGAAATCCAGGGCGCGCTTGTGGGCATCGCCATGGTGGTTTCCGCCGTCTTCGTGCCCATGGCGTTTTTTGGCGGCGCGACAGGGGAAATGTACAAGCAGTTCTCGGTGACGATCGTCGCGGCCATGGCGCTCTCGGTGCTGGTGGCCCTGATCTTCACACCGGCGCTCTGCGCGACGATGCTGAAGGCCCATGACCATAATGCAAAGCCGGGCCTTGCCAGCCGTTTCAGCAACTGGTTCGAGCGCAATTTCTCATGGCTGACGACAAGATACGGCAATATCGTCAGGGCTTCGGCAAAAAGGCCGGTCCGGATGTTCCTCGTCTACCTGCTTCTGGTGGTCGCCATGGTCTTCCTTTACCAGAAGACGCCCACCTCGTTCCTTCCCGATGAGGATCAGGGAACCCTGCTCACCATCATCCAGACGCCGCCCGGTTCCACCGCGCAAAATACCGAGGCGGTTCTGGGCAAGGTGGAAAACTACTACATGAATGCCGAAGCGCAGAACGTCGAGGCTGTCTTCTCGGTTCGTGGTTTCTCCTTCGCCGGTCAGGGCCAGAACATGGGCATGATGTTCGTCAAGCTGAAGGACTGGGAAGAACGCAAGGGTAAGGACGACTCTGCCCAGGCCATCGCCGCGCGTGCTTTCGGGCCTTTGATGGGCGGCATCAAGGAGGCGATCGTGGTTCCGCTGGTGCCGCCGGCGGTCACGGAACTCGGCAACTCCAACGGCTTTACCGCCTTCCTGCAGGCGCGTTCCGGCCAGAGCCATGAGCAGCTTCTGGAAGCGCGCAACATGCTGCTGGGGCTGGCGGCGCAAAGCCCCAAGCTCATGGCCGTCCGGCCGAACGGTGTGGAAGATGCTTCCCAGTTCGAACTCAACATCGACTGGGGCAAGGCCGGCGCCGTTGGCCTCAGCGCAGCGGATGTCGGGTCGTTCCTGACCACCGTCTGGTCGAGTTCCTATGTGAACGACTTCCTCTACGAGGGACGCATGAAGCGCGTTTATGTGCAGGGCGAGCCCCTGGCGCGCACCGGGCCGGAAGACCTTGCTCTCTGGCGGGTACCGAATGCGAATGGCGATTTCGTCGATCTTTCGACAATTGCCAGCCAGAACTGGGTCTTCGGGCCTCAGCAAGTCAGCCGTTATGACGCTCTTCCTGCCATGTCGATCGAAGGGTCGGCCGCTCCGGGTTTTTCCTCGGGTGAGGCGCTGGCGGAAATGGAGGCGCTTGCCGCGAAACTGCCGCCTGGCTTCAGCCTGCAGTGGACGGGAATGTCACTTGAGGAAAAGGATGCCGGTGCCGGTGCCCTTCCCCTCTATGGGCTGGCATTGGCGACCATGTTCCTCTGCCTTGCGGCGCTCTATGAAAGCTGGACCATTCCCGTTGCGGTTCTGCTCGCCATGCCGGTCGGTATCCTCGGTGCACTTCTGGGCGCATGGATCGGTGGACAGTCGAACGGCGTCTATTTCCAGGTGGGTCTTCTGACGGTGGTCGGCCTGACGGGCAAGAACGGCATCATGATTGTCGAATTTGCGCGGGAGCGAATGGCGCAGCTTGGCGAAAGCGCATTCGAGGCGGTCTGCCAGGCGGCGAAACTTCGCTTTCGGCCGATCCTGATGACGTCGCTTGCCTTTGGTCTCGGGGTCATCCCGCTCGTCATATCGACGGGTGCCGGTGCCGGCGCGCGCCAGGCTATCGGCTTTGCCACCTTCTTCGGAACGGTGACGGGGACTTTGCTGGCGATTGTTTTCGTGCCGGTTTTCTTCGTGCTGATATCGGGGATATTTAGCCGCAGGAGCGTAAAGGCGGCTGAGCCGAAAACCGTCTGAGGTCGATGCATTCCCGCCCCGCCGTGACGAGTTACGGCGGGACGGCGGTTTGCTTTTGCCGGGCTGGTCCATGTAGAAAGCAACGGCGAAATTCAGTCATGGGAGTTTAGAGACGTGAGGAGAACCAAGGAGCAGGCGGCGGAGACGGGCCGCCAGATCTTGCAGGCGGCAGAGACCCTGTTTCTGGACAAGGGCTACGACAATGTCAGCCTGGAGGAAATCGCTGCTCTTTCCGGTGTGACCCGGGGTGCGATTCACTGGCATTTCAAGAACAAGCACGGGCTTCTGCTTGCTCTCAGAAACGAGGCGCAGGAACCGTTTCGGCGATTTGCCGACGAACTTTCCGAAGGCCGCAGCTCCGCTTCCATCGAAAAACTCGGTGATATCATAGCCGATACCTTCAGGATGCTGGAGCAGGATCCCCGTCAGCGCGGTCTGCTGCGGGTGATGATGAGGCTTGATATCGTTCTGGCGGAAAAGGATGAGGCCGCACAAAACACGTTTCCCGAGGAAATGCATGAATTGTTCGTGCGCATATTCAGGGCAGTCGAGCGAAATCCCGGAATGGTGAAGCCGTGGACGCCGGAAAAGGCGGCCTCCATGCTTTATGCGGCTATGGGCGGTCTCATTACGGAATGGGCGTTAAGGAAGAGCGTCTTTACGCTCTCCGAAGACGGGAGCCTTCTGGTTACGACTTTGCTGGCCGGAGTTCAGCAAAAACACCAAGGCCTCAACTGAACCGATCCTGACAAAATCACGGCAGGCAAACCACGTCTGACATGCGCTGGTGAAGGAAGATGACTAGGTTCGAATTTACAAACGTTTTGTATGTATATATAAAGGCATGGCTACTGTTGCCCCGGCAAGCAGGGCTGGTTGACCGTTACGATCTCGAAAGCGAACCGGTTACCCAATGGAGGAGGCGGTTCCGAAAATGATGCAGGATCGGGAAAATGTTTCGCGCCAGTCTCTTCCCATTCGCGGTAGTCTGGCTGTTTGCACAGGTTACGGAGATTTCGCGCCTGCTCCGTCTTCGATAAACATGGCTCTGACGTATCGTCCCCCGCAGTCAGGGCCAGTGATGTCCGCAACGCTCATTGCCGGACATCGGACGGGGCACGTTTTTCCCCACCAACGTGCCCCGTCGTTTCTCCCGCGGCTTCGCCGTCTCATCTGCAGTGGACGGGAGGTCGGTCAAAACCGTTTCAGGAAACCGTCCGACTGGCTGAGAGTGGTCGCGCTTGGCATCATTCTGGTCGATTTCGCCGTGTTGTCCCTCGCCAACAGGTTTCTTGACCGGAACTTCGAAGGTTATTTGCCGGGCCTCGGACCAATGCTAGGCGGATTGCTCTTTGCAATCATCATCATGCGGCTTGCGCGTCCCGCATTTTATCCGGACTGGATCGCGATCGGCGCCCTTCAGGCAGCGATGGGATGTATCGTCTGCGTCGATGAGGGCCTTCGATCGTCCGTGGCCTTTCTGCTTTTCTGCTGTCTGTTTCTTGGTCTTTCGTTATTGCGGCTCTGGACTGGAGAAACGATCCGCCCCCACCGGGGGGCTGCATCCCTGCTGGCAGGCGGCTTCACCACCCTCTTCTTTGTCGCATGGCTGGTCGCGGATCGCTCCTTGGGACTTGGAGCGGGGCCGGACATCATTCTGGCGGCGGATCTTCTGGTGGCGGGTTTCACGATGGTGGCGTTCGGACTTTCGCTGCGATCTGGCAAGGGCAAGCATTAAGGCAATGCAAGAGCTTGATGCGTGGACGCACAAGCGAACCCTGTCGATCCGATAAAAATCGCGATCCATTTCCTGCGGTGTTCATGCCGAGGCTGAGTTGATTGTCGGCTCACACCCGCCTGCCGCTCCTGTGCCCAGCTAATATCCCGCACCTAACCGGTGCGGCCTTGCGATCAGGCAGGGGGCTGCGCGCATTCAAAATCTTCTCCAGCGGTATATTTACTTTTATAATTATATAATGCAGATTTGCCCTATTGCTCGGAGGGAGCACGAAGTCTGTTGGAGGAACACATGCAAAAATTTATCGGATTTGGCTTTGCCGCCGCGCTCGCGGTTGTCGGCTTCGCCGTAACGCCCGTGAAGGCGCAGCAACTGGAATTGACGATCACCGCGCCGGCAGGGGCAGGTGGTGGCTGGGATGCGGCATCGCGTTCGCTTCAGGAGGTCATGATGACGACAGGCGCGGCCAAGAGCGTGCAGGTCGTCAACGTGCCCGGTGCCGGCGGCACGGTTGGGCTGGCGCAATTTGTCGGTCAGGCCAAGGGCAACCCTAACCAGCTGCTGGTTGCCGGCATCACGCTGGTCGGCGCCAGCATTTCCAACAACTCACCTGTCGATCTGACGCAGGTCACACCCCTTGCCCGCCTCACCGGCGATCCGCTCGTGATCGTCGTGCCGAAGGATTCGCCGATCAAGACGATGGCCGATCTGCAGGCAACCATTGAGAAAGATGTGGCCAAGACCATCTGGGTCGGAGGCTCGGCCGGCGGTGCGGATCATATTCTGGCGGCTCTGGTGACCAAGGCATCCGGGCAGGACCCGGCCAAGATCAATTACGTTGCCTATTCCGGCGGCGGTGAGTCGCTCGCAGCCATGCTTGGCGGGCAGGCGACGGCAGGTGTCTCGGGCTACGGCGAATGGGAAGGCCAGATCAAGTCCGGCGATCTACGAGCGCTTGCAATATCCTATCCCGAGCCTATCCCGGGCATCGAGACGAAACCTCTGAAGGCCCAGGGCTTCGATATCGAACTCGTGAACTGGCGTGGCGTCTTTGCCGGTCAGGGTGTCGAGGGCAAAGAGCTTGAGGCATTGCAGGCGGCCATTGAAAAGACCGTCAAATCGAACGAGTGGCAAACCGTTTTGAAAGCGCGGGGATGGACCGACTATTACGCGCCCTCTGACGAATTCAAGGCCTTCATCGGCTCTGAAACCGAACGGGTCCACGCGATCCTGACATCCATCGGTCTTGCCAACTGATCTGGCCAGCGCGGGAGGCGGAGAGACCGTTTCCCGCCCGTGAGGAATATCATGACATCCAAAACATCTTCGCTGCGCAATCCGCCTGCGGTGGTCGTTGCCGTCATTCTGTTTGCCATAGCGGTCATCACCTATTGGGATGCAAGCGGCATGACGGCGCGGGCGACCTATGGCATGAGCGCGAATGCCGCTTCCTATTTTGTCGCCCTGCTGTTTTTCCTCCTGTCACTCGGGCATCTGTTCAGCGCTTTCAGGCCGAGTGAACTGGAGGATGAGGCAACCGACTGGAAGGCTGTGGGCTGGATCGCCATTGCCTTGTCAGGCCTGATCGGTGCGATCTGGTTCGGCGGTGGTTTCATTCTGGGGTCGACGCTGCTTTTCGCTTTCACTGCCAAAGCATTCGGGCGCAGGGCGTTGGCCGTGGACCTCTGTCTCGGGGCGATCATCGCCGTCGTGATCTTCCTCATGTTCAACAAGCTTTTGACCCTCGCGCTGCCCCAGGGGCCGCTTGAGCGTCTGTTCTGAGGTGATCATGGATTCGCTTTTCGCCCTGTTCCAGGGGTTCTCTACCGCAATCGAACCCGCAAATCTCATCTTTGCGGCCGTGGGGGTCATCATCGGTACGGCTGTCGGCGTGCTTCCCGGCATTGGCCCGGCACTGACGGTCGCCCTTCTCCTGCCGGTGACGTTCAAGCTTGATCCCGGCGGCTCGATCATCATGTTTGCCGGTATCTATTATGGTGGCATGTATGGCGGGTCGACTACAGCGATCCTGCTCAACACGCCGGGAGAAAGCGCCTCTGTCGTGACCGCACTTGAGGGCAACAAGATGGCGCGGGCGGGTCGCGGCGGCCCGGCGCTTGCGACGGCTGCGATCGGCTCGTTCGTGGCTGCGCTGGTAGCCACTTTTGGCCTGGCATTCCTTGCGCCCATTCTTGTCAAGGTCGCCGTCCAGTTCGGTCCGTGGGATTATTTCGGGCTGATGCTGATTGCTTTCGTTACCGTTTCCGCGACATTTGGGTCGTCGCCGCTCAGGGGGCTGACGAGCCTTGCTTTCGGTCTGTGGCTCGGCCTGATGGGCATCGATCAATTGACCGGGCAGGCGCGCCTGACCTTCGGTGTGCCGGAGCTTCTGGACGGTGTGGAAGTCACGACGCTGGCCGTCGGCCTGTTTGCGATAGGCGAGGCAGTGCTTGTCGCGTCCCGTCACCTCCACAAGCCGGAAAAACCGATCCCCGTCAAAGGATCGATCTGGATGACGCTTGAGGACTGGAAACGTTCATGGAAGCCGTGGCTGCGCGGAACGATAATCGGGTTTCCAATCGGTGCACTGCCTGCAGGCGGAGCGGAGATTCCGACCTTCCTCAGTTACAACATCGAGCGGAAGCTTTCGAAAAAACCAGAAGAATTTGGCAACGGTGCGATCGAGGGCGTAGCCGGTCCTGAGGCCGCCAATAATGCTTCGGCTGCCGGTACGCTCGTTCCACTGCTCACGCTTGGGCTGCCCACCTCCGCCACGGCCGCCGTCATGCTGGCGGGATTCCAGCAGTATAATATCCAGCCGGGTCCGCTGCTCTTTACGCAGCATGCGGATCTCGTCTGGGGATTGGTTGCCAGCCTGTTCATTGCCAATGTCATGTTGCTGGTGCTCAACCTTCCGCTGGTTGGATTGTGGGTGCGCCTTCTCGCCATTCCGCTGCCATGGCTTTACGCGGGCATCCTCGTCTTCGCCTCGATGGGAACAATCGCGGCCAATCCTTCCGTTGTCGAATTGCTGCTGCTGACCGGATTTGGCGTTGTCGGCTTTTTCATGCGGAAATTCGATTATCCCGTCGCGCCGGCCGTCGTCGGTCTCATCCTCGGGCCATTGGCAGATAGCGCCCTCAGGCGCTCGTTGCAGATGAGCCTTGGTGATCCCATGATCCTGCTGCAACATCCGAGTTCGGCGACGATGATCGCCTTTGCGGTGATTGCGCTCGTTGCACCCTTCCTTTTCAAGGGGCTTTCCCGCTTCCGGCAGGATGAGGATTGAACAGTGAGGCGGCGGCCCGTTCGGGCGGCCGCCTGTTGCTTTGAGGCCGGGGATCATACAAGACTGGGCAAAATTACAGAGCGAGCCCCATGGTACGGAAAAGTCTTACGCCGCAGATCGTCGGAAACGTGATTGAATTCATTCAGACGAATGGGATCGGCAAGGGCGAGCATCTTCCTCTTCAAATGCTGGCTGACGCCTTCCGTGTCTCGCGTGCTCCCATCATGAGCGCTCTCAAGCAACTGGAAACCCAGGGCGTCGTGCGGGCAGAGCCCAATCGCGGTTATTTCCTGGCGGTAGACCCCGGCGGTCTTCAGGATATGAAATCCGCAGGTGTTGAAGACGGCGAGGGCGACGAGGCGATCTATTTCCGCATCGCCGAGGATCGCCTCGCCGGCAAGCTTGACGAGCGCATGAGCGAAAACGAACTCATGCGGTTTTACGATCTTCCGCGTACCAAGCTGCTGAGGGTCCTTCGGCGTATTGCGGAAGAAGGCTGGATCGAGCGCCTGCCCGGCAATGGCTGGGCGTTCACGCAGGCGCTGACGTCGAAGAAGAGCTATGAGGACGGTTACGCCTTTCGCGCCGTGATCGAGCAGCAGGCCATGTTGCTTCCGAGTTTCGAGCCCAATCCCGAAGGTCTAAAGCGGGCGCGGGAGGTTCAGACGCGGCTGCGTGACGGCGGATATGAAACATGGTCGCGCGCCGAAATCTTCAAGGCCAATAACGAGTTTCACGAGATGCTCGTCGCCTGCTCGCAGAACGAATTTTTCCTGGATGCGATCAGACGTATCAACCGCCTGCGCCGGCTTCTCGAATATCACATCACCATCGACCGCAGCCGCCTGCCCCGGCAGACGGAGGAACATCTGCAAATTCTCGACCTGATCGAACATGGTCGCCGGAACGAGGCCGCTGCTTTTCTCTACACCCACATCATGGGTGCCAGCCGCATTAAGTCACCCAAGGTCTAGATCCCTAACGTCTCGTCACGTTGCGCTGGGATTGCTCGCCTGTTTCGTGTCCTTCACCGCGTGAAAAGACAATCTGTTTATCATCGATCTAATTGCATTTTGTGATTATATTATGTATGTAAATCGCGACTTGCAAAGCAAGCAATGATAACGCCTGCGGGGGATGGCCGTGACGCTCGACCACAACAATATGCGAACGAAATTCGAGATAAACGGCGTCAGCTACGATATCATCGATCTTCCCGCAGAGGCGGGCGACTGTCTGGCGCGCATGCCTTATGTTCATCGGATATTGCTGGAGAATGTGCTTCGCACCGGAGAAGACGACGCTGCACGGGCGAAAGCGGCGATGATCGACTGGCTTGAAACCGGTGGCAGCGAGGTTGAAATTCCGTTTCTGCCGAACCGGGTGCTGATGCACGATACGACCTGCGGCCCGGCTTTGGTCGACATTGCCGGAATGCGCTCTGCGCTTGCAGAAGCCGGGGGCGACCCCGCCCTGCTCAATCCGGTTGTTCCAGTGGATGTCTCGACCGACCATTCCGTTGCCGTGGATGTGTTTGCGACCTCATCGGCGCTCACTCGCAATATGGAGCGCGAATATGAGCGGAATGCGGAGCGCTATAGCTTCATGAAATGGGCGACGAATACGCTTGCCGATTTTCGGACACACCCCCCCGGCACGGGCATCATGCACACGCTCAATCTCGAGCGCCTGGCAACCGTTGTGACCTCGCAGCGGCGCAATGGGATATTGTGGGCCATGCCGGACACACTGATCGGTACGGACAGCCATACGCCGATGATCAATGGCATCGGGGTGCTTGGCTGGGGTGTCGGCGGGCTGGAGGCAGAAAGCGTGTTTTTCGGCATGCCGGTCGCCCTTCGCGTGCCTGACGTCGTTGGTATCCGGCTGACAGGAGCGCTTAAAGAGGGCGTGCTTGCCACGGATCTTGCGCTGGTCATCACGCATCTGCTGCGCCAGATCGACCTGCAGGATAAATATGTCGAGTTTTACGGTCCGGGCGTCTCCGGTCTGACGGCTGGTGACCGGGCGGTCATCGCCAATATGACGCCGGAATTCGGAGCAAATAGCGGTTATTTCCCGATAGATCGTCAGTCTGTCGACTATCTGCTCAAGACCGGGCGCACGCCGGATCACGCTGCCTTCGTTGAGGCTTATGCCAGACGTGTCGGAATCTGGTTCGATCCCGATACCAATCCCCGCTACACCGCAACCCTTGATCTCGACCTTTCGAGCGTCGAGCCAAGCCTTGCCGGACCGTGCCGCCCTCAGGACAGGATTCCGGTCAGCGCAACGCGCCATGCGATCTCCGCCATGAAGAAGGCCGGCACGATTTCCCTGGAAGGTGAGCCGAATGACGGCGCCGTCGCAATCGCGGCGATTACCAGCTGCACCAACACGTCCGACCCCCGGCTCCTGATCGCCGCAGGGCTCCTGGCCCGCAAAGCCAATGTTTACGGTCTGCGCCCACCGCATTGGGTCAAAACCTCGACTGCTCCGGGTTCGCCGACGGCGGAGCGCTACCTCCAGCGTGCGGGACTGATGACCGATCTGGAGGCCGTTGGTTTTGGCATTGTCGGTTATGGTTGCACCACCTGTATCGGCAATTCCGGTTCACTCACCAGTCCGGTTGCAATGGCAATGGCGGAGCGGGACATTCTTCCTGTCGCGGTTCTTTCCGGCAACCGTAATTTCCCCGGTCGGGTTCATCCGCAGCTGGAAGCCGGTTTTCTGGCCTCGCCACCCATGGTCGTGGCTTTCGCTCTGGCCGGCACGGTTGAGCTCGATATCATGAACGATCCCCTGGGCATTTCGGCCGGTGGCACTCCCGTCACGCTGTCGATGATCTGGCCGACCGGTGCCGAGATCGATGCGGCCATGGAGATGGCGTCCAGGGTCGAGGATTTCGCGCCGGCCTATGACGCGGCCGAGGCAAGCAAGGCGTGGAGGGAGCTTCCCGCGCCCACAACGATGCTTTTCCCCTGGGATGAGAAATCGACCTATATCCGCCGGCCGCCTTTTTCCGGCTTCGGCAAGGGAACGAGGCTTGGCGCCTATGAAGCCCATCCTATGCTCGTGCTCGGCGACGACATCACGACCGACCATATCTCGCCCGCGGGTGCCATTCCCGCGACGGGCGACGCGGGACGGCATCTCATTGATCGCGGCGAGAATCCGCTTGATCTCAATGTCTTTTCTTCACGGCGCGGCAACTGGGAAGTCATGATCCGTGGTCTCTTCACCAACAAGACCGTGCGCAATCTTCTGGCGGCCGACATTCCCGCGGGTTCTACCATCCATGCGGGAACGGGGGAAATTCTTCCGCTCTGGGATGCTGCCCAGCGATACGAAGCCGAAGGCAAATCCGTTGTCGTTATGGCGGGTGAGCGTTACGGAATGGGATCTTCCCGCGACTGGGCCGCAAAAGGCGTTGCGCTCCTGGGTGTTCGGGCGGTTCTGGCGACAAGTTTCGAGCGCATTCACCGCTGGAACCTGATCGGCATGGGTGTCCTGCCGTTGCGGCTTCCGGAAGGGCTGAAGCCCGCGCAGCTTGAAATGACCGCCCGCGACACAATCACCGTGGATGCCGATGTCCTGTCGATCGCACCCCGCTGCGCGATACCCGTGACAATCACGCGGCCCAACGGGGTTTCCATCTCTTTCGAGGCGTCTGCGGCGATCGAAACCCGGGCGGAAATCGCCATTTTGCGTGCCGGCGGGGTTCTGCCCCTGATCCTTGAACGCCTGCACCGGCCTTCCGGGGAACGTCAGCGCGCCTGACGTCCCTTTTTGCGGCCCCTTGCGGACAAGGGACGCTCGGCATGCCGCCGATACTCTAATGTCCCGGATGCAGCGCGTCGTTGAGATACATACAGGTGAGCATGGTGAATACATAGGCCTGAATGCCGGCCATCAGGAACTCCAGAGCCGTGATGGCGACCGTCATGAAGAGTGGCGCGATGGCGCCGATTACCCCCAGCGCATTGACGCTGGCGAGGGAGACGACAAAACCTGCGAAGACCTTCAGGGTGATATGACCCGCAAGCATGACCGCAAACAGGCGGACGGAATGGCTGACAGGGCGCGAAATATAGGAGATTATCTCAATCGGCACGATGATCGGCGCCAGGATTGCCGGGATTCCAGCGGGTTTGAACAGGCCGAAAAAACCAATGCCGTGTTTGAACAGGCCATAGAGCGTGACGGTGCCGAACACCATCATGGCGAGGCCGAAGGTGACGATGATCTGGCTCGTTACGGTAAAGGCATAAGGAAACATGCCGATCATGTTTGCGAACAGGATGAACATGAAAAGCGAGAACACGAAGGGAAAGAACCGCATTCCCTGTTCGCCGGCATTGTCACGCAAGGTCTTGGCAACGAACTGGTAAAGCAGCTCCGCGCTCGATTGCCAGCGGCCGGGCACGAGGCGGGCCTTGCCGGTTGCCAGAAGCAGGAATGAACTCGCCAGTGTGACAGTGAGAAACATGTATGCCGAAGCATTTGTGAAGCTGAGGTCGATATCCCCGACTGTAATTTCAACGAGAGGTTTGACTTCGAATTGGTCGATGGGGCCGGCCATGACAGGTCCTTCAGTAAATTGCGACAATGACGGGAATGCGCGGGTGTTCGAGGTCACGGCTGTGCCGGACGCAGGAAGACCGTGCGTGTGGTGGAAAGTCAGAAATAGGGAGGGTGTTCGGTATATCGGCCATTCTGATCCCAAGATTGAGAGTCAGGGCCGTCCCCGGAACGTTTCGAGGCACGGGTCGTCCCGCGCCAGGGCTTTCTAGCCAAATCGGTGGCAGGTGACAATCGTTTTCCAGCAAACGCATCGGCGCGGGAAAACCGGACCAGATGGTTGGCGACAAGAACGAAGATCAAGGCCGCTGAAATTCGCGTCACCCAGCCTGGAGAGCGTTGATTTGCACTTTGTGCGACCGTTTCTGAAATGTCCCGATAGAGCATCCGGGGCGCGTTCCACATCATCAATCCCGTGATCATGGGGCCGTCCCCGTTCGGTTTGAAGCGCGCGGGCCGTCCCGCGTGCCGTTTTCTCAGGCCGTAAACAACAGGAGACCAAAGATGGCGAACAGCATCAGATGCAACAATCCCTGCGCTGCCGAGGTTCGCCTGCCCAGATAGGTCAGGGTTGTCAGTGCAACCGTCAGGGTAAACAGGATGGTTTCGGTGGGCGAAATTCCGAAAATCACCGTTTTGCCGGTGACGAGGCCGACCGTCAGGACCGCCGGGACCGTGAGCCCGACAGTTGAAACAAATGCGCCGAGGCACAGATTGATTGCCCGTTGTGTCTCGTTGTTCAATGCGGCCTTCACGGCCGTGATCGATTCGGGCGTAAAGACGATGATCGCAATAAGAACGCCGCCAACGGCCACCGGGGCGCCGGCTTGTGCAACGCCGTAGTCAATGACGATGGCAAGGTCGTGTGCGAGCAGTACGATCGGCAGCATCAATCCGATCAGAACCATCGAATGAACGATGTTCTTTTTGCGGGCATGACCGTCCGTCGGATGGTCTGGAGCCTGACGCGTGACGGGTTCTGTCAGCCTGATTGACATCCGGCCCGGTGCGGGCTGCATGAAGTGGCTGCGGTAGCGGCCCATCTGGAGGGCGAGGAAACTGCCGTAGACAATCACGGTCAGGAGGGAGATGACGATGGCCTGGAGAGCGGTAAACGTGCCATTGCCTGCGGGGAGCGTGTTCGGCACCAGAAGCGCGACGCCGGCCAGAACGACCGTCATCGCAATGAAGGAAACGGCGCCGGGTGCATTATATTCCTGCTCGCCATAACGCATTGCGCCCGCCAAAAGGCAGATACCTGTCACGAGATTGAGGATGATCATCATCACCGCGAATATGGAATCTCTTCCGATTGTTGGCGCCTCGTTCGGCCCCAGCATCACCGCCGCAATCAGGATAACTTCGATCGCAACGATCGATAGTGTGAGAATGAGCGTTCCGTATGGTTCACCCAGTTGATGGGCCAGTTCATCGGCCTCCTTCACGACTCCGAAAGCCGCCATCAGGATTGTGGCGAAGAGCACGAGAAAGCACGAGATGGCAACGGTTGGCGTCATGTCCGCCGAAAGCCATGACTGGCCGGACAGTTGGAAAACGGCGACAACCAGCCAGGCCACGACGAGTTTCGGCCAGGGAGTGCGGAGAAGGGGTGGAGATTTGTCAGACATTGCAGGCGACCTCTATCTGGGGTCGTCCCCGGTAATCTGTCGCATTCGGGTCGTCCCGAACGAAGCCCTTCAAGCTGTTGATGTCAGCGATAGCATGGCAGGGCTCCTGAAAGCAATGCCGCAGTCGGGCCATCGCCTTGATGATAGGCGCAATTGGCGTTGCACTCATCATCAGCTTATACCCGGCTTGGAAGATTAATGCGCAGCATTTCCGGCGCGTATGACGGGTCTCGCTGAGTGTTTATAGAACAGAAAAAAGCGCGGCCATCTTAGATTGACCGCGCTTGATGTTCTTGCCGAGAGGAGTGCTCTGCGGAAGGACTGCCGAGACCTTCTTATGTCTCCTTGCGTGGCTGCTTTTCCGACGTTGGCCGATCCGTGCCATTCGTGATCGAGGCTGCGAGGAGGGCCTGTGTCGGGTCTGCTCCCTTGAAACCGGCCTGTGCGAGGATTTCATCGAGAACCGGCTTCTGCGCGGTGAAGCTCAGCAGCTGGCTTGAAAGATCACCCAGGCCATTGCCGTTTTGTCCGTCGCTGCCGCCACCGAGCGCGCCGGCCAGGTTTCCGGCGCTGAAGATGCGGATGTCGGAAATCTTCTCGATCGGCTTCATCGCTTCGGCCAGCGCCTCGGGGATGATGGCGATCCGCGCGCGGGCAAGTTCGAATTCGATGATGTCGCCGGAAAGCGCATTGCGTGCATCGTTTTTCGCCCGCTCCGCCTGCGCCTCGGCATCACCGAGCGCGATGACGCCTTCGGCGCGGATTTTGGCGGCCTGCGCCTCGGCCTCGGCACCGATCTTGGCGGCGGCGGCAAGGTTTTCCGCAGCTTCACGTTCGGCTTCCGCCTTCACGGTGATCGCCGTCGCTTCCTGTTCGGCCGCCTTGCGGGCGTCGATCACGGCGATACGCTTGGCGCGTTCGGCGATTTCCACTTCGCGGGCGGTTGCCACCTGTTCTTCGGCGGTGATGGCCGCTGCCTTTGCCTCATCAGCCTTGGCGCGCGCAGCCTGTTCCTGCTCCACCTTCTGGGCAACGGCGATTGCGGCTTCGATCCGGGCGGTTTCGGTGATCTTGCGGGCTTCCGCCTCGCGCTCGGCGATGCCGCGCTCGGCCTCGATGCGGGCGGTCTCGCGCGCCTGACGGGCTTCCGCATCCCGCTCGGCAATGCCGCGTTCGGTATCGAGCTTGGCGGTTTCCTCGTTCAGGCGTGCCGCCTGTTCGGCGCGTGCCGCCTCCGCCCTGGTTTCTGCGGTCTTGTTGGCGATATCGCGTTCCTGCGTCAGTTCGGCATCGCGCTGTTCGCGTTCGATGGTCAGGCGACGCAGCACGGCTTCGCGGTCCTTCGTGGCGATTTCGACCTCGTTGTCGCGGACGATCTGGTTGCGCTCGCGTTTGCGCTCCTCGGTGATCCGTGTCAGCGCCGTCAGGCCTTCCGCATCGAAGGTGTTGTTGGGGTTGAAATGCTTGATATCGGTCTGGTCGAGCCGCGTCAGCGATACCGATTCCAGTTCCAGACCGTTGGACTGCAGGTCATGCGCAACGGCTGCCTGCACGGATTTGACGAATTCGGCGCGCTGTTCCTGCAGGTCGCGCAGCGACATGGTTGCCGCAACCGAGCGCAGGCCGTCGACAAATTTCGCCTCGACCAGGGATTTCAGCGCATCGGCATCATTTGTCCGGTCGCCGAGTGTCTGGGCGGCCAGCGCGATATTTTCGGCGTCGGGCTTCACACGCACGTAAAATTCGGCGGTGATATCGGCGCGCATGCGATCCTTGGTGATCAGCGATTCATGTTCGGATCTCTTCACTTCCAGCCGCAACGTGCTGAGCGAGACCCAGGAATAGGAGTGGAAGATCGGCAGAATGATTGCGCCGCCGTCGAGTACGACTTTTTTGCCGCCAAGGCCGGTTCTGACATAGGCCTTGTCGCGCGTCGAGCGCGTGTAAAGCGATGTCATGATGATACCGATGACGACGATCGCCGTGACGATGGCACCGGCAATCAGGCTCAAAGAAAAGAAGTCCATGGTGAATTAACCCCTGTTGTGCCCGCTATTATGAATTTTTCAGATCCGGCGGTGCGGGGATGGCCTGGAAAAGCCCATCCGCCCCATCGACGATCAATACCTGCGCACCCGTATCGATCGTGTGACCGGATGCGGCCTGTGCGCGCAGGAAGTGAATATTGTCATGCCGGTCCTTGACCCGCACGGTGCCGGGCTTGCCCTGGTCAAGCGGCCCGATGGTGACGACGCCTGTGAGACCCAGAAAGTCGGCCTGCTCGAGCGCGTTGGTCTCATCGCGTGGAATGACCTTAGCAACAGCAAGGCTGAGCGACCGCGTGGCCGGAATGGCTGCGGCAATCGCGCCGGTCATGGCCAAAGGGAGCGGCAAGGGCCCGAGAAATATTGTGGAAGCGACCCCCTGAATGAAGAAACCGGTAACGGCAAAAACCGAAAGCAGAATGACCGCGAGAACAAGCAGCGGCACGCCGCCGGCGTTGAGCCAGGACATCCAGCTTCCCAGCAGCCCCGCTTCGGTATCGCCCGGCGCATGGTAGCTGAAACTGTCGTCCAGCAGACCGGAGGCTGACACGCCGAGCAGGACCGAGACGAGTTCGACAATGCCGAGGCCGGCGACCGTCAAGAGGGCGATCCAGAAGGGGGCAGTGCCGGGCTGGACAATGCCCTCCATCAACGTTCGCCCTCCCGGAAAGCCTTGAGCCGCGCCTCAATGGCGCTCTGGCGCTGCATGCGGCCTAACTCTTCCACCTCGGCTGCGCCGGTATTGGGTTTTGCCGGTGTGCCGGTCACCCTTTCGATCGCTTCCAGCGCCTCGGCCAGACGGCGGTCATTGCGCTGGGACGGGGTGGCGTCGACACTGGCAGGTGCTGCGCGTTCGGCACGCTTGGCATCTTCGAGCCGCTTTTGCGCATCCGCCTTTGCAGAGGCGATGCTGCGCAAGGTGGTTTCCGCCTCGGCAATTTCGGCGGCATTCTCGAGGATCGCCTTGTTCAGCGCTTCGCGCTGTGCCTCCAGATCGATCTGCAACCCGGTTGCGGCGCGGGCCAGATCCTCGCGGCCGTTTTCCAGCCCGATCCTGATCTTGTCGTCGAGGTCGCTGATCTCTTCATCAAGATCGCCGGCCTTCGATTTGAGGCGATGGCCGGCGGCAACCGCTACGCCGAGCGCCGCTCGCGCTTCCTCGGCGATTTTGGCAATTTCCCGCACGGCCTGCTGTGCGACTGCGACGGGATTGGACGCTTCCGCCGCATCGACGGCGTTGTTCATGACACCGGCGATGACACGCCCGAGTCGCCCAAGAATACCTTCATTGTTCATCGAAGCCTCCCTGTTCGGTTGGAAGCCGGTTTTTATGCCGGCATGGATGCTGATGGTTTCGCCCTCGAAAACGAGGCGCGCTTCTGAAAAGTCATTCCAGCCGTCGTGATAGCCAAGAACCGTGTAGGGCACGACGACCCGGCCCGAGAGGGTGGCGATGCTAAGGCTGTCAGGCCCTTTGACCGAAAACAGCTTGCTGTCGAGCGGGATGTCGCGCACCGGCTCCTGCGGATCACGTTGGCTGTGGTCGCGCAAAGCCAGCGTCACCATGCGGGATGGGAGACCTGTCTTGACCCTGATTTCTTCGTAAGCTGCGGCATGCAGCGCCACGAGGTTGGCGCCTTCTGTCTGATCGAGGATTGCCATCGCGCGTCGATAGGCAAGAAGCGTTTCTTCGAGGGAAGATCGATCTTCCCTTGAAAGATTGAGTGCCAGAACGACGTTGGACAGAAGTTTCGTGCTCATGTGAAATATATAAAGCACTTCATTGGTGCTTTCAAGGGGCGGTGGCAGTTTTTTCAACCCTGCATAAGCTGATTTCCCGCTTCAGATGTAGTTTATGCCGTACCGAACCACCGGCTAGCGGCTTCCGTGAGTTCCTCCTTGTCAGGAGTTGACCCCGTGGCCCAGGCGACAATGCCATCGGGACGCACCAGCGCGGCGCTTAATCCGAGCAGGTCGACGGCATTGGCCGCCACATAAGCGATCCGTCCGGTCCAACGACCTGCAAGCGCTTCAAGTGATGCACCCACGCCAAAGTTCAAAAGCAGCGCTCTTCCTTCTCTCAGAAGTTCGCCGATCTTCCTTCCATCGGTCAGTACGAAATCCGGAACGCTGCGGCCGACAAGCGGATGTTGGCCGCCAAGCTCATAGCGCAGGGAAATACCCCAGACACGCTCGGCGAAATATGTCGCGCCATCGCGGGTCTCGATAAGGTCGCGGATGATGGTTTCCAGCGCCCTTGTGCTCGGGCTTGGACGCATGAGAGCGACCTGCGCGCGCGACCAGTCGAGGATCTGTGCTCCCACCGGGTGTCGCTCGCTGGTATAGGTGTCCAGCAATTCGGCCGGGGCATCCCCGCGGATTGCCGCTGCAAGTTTCCAGCCAAGATTGAGCGCATCACCCAGCCCGAGATTAAGCCCCTGGCCGCCAAGCGGGGAGTGGATATGTGCGGCATCGCCCGCCAGCAATATTCGGCCGTTGCGATAGGTCGTGGCCTGATAGGCGCGATCCGTCCATGTCGTTGCAAGTCTGAGGCCTGTGACCGTGACGTCGGTGCCAGAGACATGCCGCAGGACAGTCTGCACATGCTCCGGTGTCATCGCCTTGGTCCGGTGAAACCGGCCGCCGTCGAAATCGACCATCGCGATGGTTCCGGGCTCTTGGTAGGTATACATGCCGGTTGGTGTGTAGTGACGGCCCGGGGCGAGTTTTTCCGGGTCCGCCATTTCGACCTCGACGGAATAGCCGGTAAATTCGGGATCGGTGCCGACGAAATCGAAGCCGCCCGCCTTGCGCACTGTGCTGCGGCCGCCATCGCAGCCAACGAGCCACCTTCCGTGAAATATCTGCCCACCGGCGTAAACGGTCGCACCCGTATCCGACTGCTGGACGCTCTCAACCCCAGCGCCGCGTCTGATCTCGGCCCCCATCGCGGTTGCACGTCTTTCCAGAACGGCTTCGATCTCTTCCATGCTGGAGGCCATGGTCACCGGCGTCGAATCCGGCAAGCGATAGGTCCATTTCGACGCATCGATATTGTCGTTGAAGAACTGGATACCGGCGAAATGGCCGCCCGGGCGGCGGCGCTGCTGCATCCAGTGTGTGGTCAAGCCGTGGCTGTCGTTTGGCTGTTCTCTTGTCGGCAGATTTTTGGTTATGTCCTCGAGCAGGCCCCGGCGGTGGAAACTTTCGATGGTGGGCACGGAAAGACCGCGCATGCCGAAGGGGAGTTTCTTAAGCGGCGACGAAGGATCGTGGGCCCGCTCCAGCACCAGTACCGAAACCTTCGCAAGGCGCAGCTCACAGGCGAGAAACAGGCCCACAGGACCAGCGCCAGCAATCACGACATCGTAAATCAGAGGGGTATTTGACATGAAATGCTCCTTTGGTCGTTCGACCGGAGCAGTTCATCGTTTTGAGAACCACACGGACGAACAATTTGACGCCTTGACAGCGTCGTTGTTCGTCGTGGGACTCATGCGCGGGGCATGGACAGAGCTTTCGTTTCCGAAAGGACTTGGGCTAGACCACACCAAGTCGTGCCTTTTTCGACATTTCTTCCATAACGCCGGAGCGGCCGGTCGGCAAGGCAAATCCAGCGCTTCGTCCATCCGGCAGCCTCATTCCTCAGGACCCGGGCCGATGTTCCCGGAATGCGGCGGCAAGTGTGCGCAACGCCTCGCGGGATCTGCTGTCGGTGAGGGTGGAGAACATCACGACCTCGGTGGAGGGCAGCGACGGCAGGCCGAAGCGCTGGCTAACCTCGACCGTGCCGGGCGGTGCAAGACGGCAGGAAAAGGCGGAAATGGCAAGGCCGGCGGAGACCGCGGCCGTAACCATCGACGAGGTGCCGCCAAGAAACACCTCCGTCCAGGCAATGGCGGCCGAATCCAGCGCGCGGGCGGCAATGTTGCGCACACCGCAGGCGGGTGAAAGCGCGGCCAGCCGCAGGGGTTCGCCCTGACGGTGTTCGAATTGCGGAGCGGCGTACCAGCCGAAATGCTCCGGCCCCAGCACCTCGCCGTCGCGTCGGTCGTCTTCGCGCCGGATAATTGCGGCGTCGATTTCGCCACGGTCGAAGGCGTCCAGCAGCACACGGGAATTGTCCATGCGCACTTCGATCGTCAGTCCCGGATCATGGGCATTGAGCCGCGCCAGAAGGTTTGGCACCTCCGGCCCCGCAACATGGGCGGCAATGCCAAGGCCAAAACGGCGGCGCTGGAATGAAAGGCCGGCGAGGGCACGATCATGCGCGGCAAGGAATTCGCGGGCGGGCGCCAGAAACACCGCACCTTGCGCCGACAGCCGCACGGACCGGGGCGTACGCTCAAGCAGCCGTTGGCCCAGCCGGTCTTCCAGCCGCTTCAGCTTGACGCTGATGGCACCCTGCGTGGTTCCCAGAGCTTCGGCAGCGCGGGTGAAGCTTTGCAGATCGGCAATGGTGACAAAAGCCTCGACGGCATCCACATCCAGTGTGCGCATATCAATAATTCCAATTTGTTGTCTCTGAAATAGCCAATCATCCAATTCAGTTATGGTCAAGCTTTGGTTAGTTTGCGTCCGGTTCCGCAGACCGGATTTCGCTGTTGCGATCCGCTCCATGAAAGGCTGAAGAATGACCCTTGCCGTTACCGCACCCGCCGGCAGCAGAAGCGCCATGGCGCTCGCTGCCGTTTGTCTCTCCGCCCTGATGTTCGGACTGGAGATTTCCAGCGTTCCGGCGATCCTGCCGACACTCGAACAGATGCTGCATGCGGATTTCCGGCAGCTTCAATGGATCATGAATGCTTACACGATCGGCGTGACGGTGGTGTTGATGGCGACAGGTGCGCTGGCAGACCGCTTTGGCCGCAAGCGCGTCTTCATTGCCAGCATTGTCGCTTTTGCACTTTCGTCCCTTGCCTGCGGAGTGACGGAAAATGTGATGGTGCTGATTGCGGCGCGTTTCCTTCAGGGACTGAGCGGCGGTGCGATGCTGGTGTGCCAGATTGCCATCCTGTCATACCAGTTCCGCACGGCCAGTGAGCGTGGCATGGCGTTCGGCTGGTGGGGCATCATTTCCGGCGTAGGGCTGGGGTTTGGCCCGATTATCGGCGGGGCCATCGTCGCGCTGTGGAGCTGGGAATGGGTGTTCCTCGTTCACGTGGCGCTCAGCGCGGGCACCTTGCTGCTCGCAGTGGGCGGCGTGAGAGAATCGCTTGATCCGGAAGCGACACGTCTTGATCTTGCCGGTATCGCCACGCTGTCGCTGGCCGTGTTTCTCCTTGCCTTTTTCATCACACAAGGCCCTGAACTCGGCTTTGCCAGCCAGGCGGCGCTATTGATCCTTGCGGGGTCCGTCGCGAGCTTCATCGCTTTTCTCATCGTGGAAAAGCTCACACCAAGGCCGATGTTCGATTTTTCCGTGTTCCGAATCCGGCCGTTTTCCGGAGCCATCATCGGCTCGGCGGCGATGAACATCAGTTTCTGGCCCTTCATGATCTATCTGCCGATCTGGTTTCAGGCGGGTCTCGGTTATGACAGCGTCGCCGCCGGTCTTGGCCTGCTTGCCTACACGCTGCCGGCGTTGGTGATGCCGCCGCTGGCGGAGCGTCTGTCCCTGCGTTATCAGCCTCGCATTGTCATACCGGCCGGGCTGTTCACCATCGGTCTCGGTTTCATGCTGATGAAATTGGGCAGCGGCATCGAAAATGCGAACTGGCTTACCATGCTGCCCGGCTGCATTCTTTCGGGCATCGGGCTTGGCTTGACCAACACGCCGGTCACCAACACGACCACGGGTGCGGTGCCGCCGGCGCGTTCCGGCATGGCGTCGGGCATCGATATGAGTGCGCGCATGATCTCGCTCGCCATCAATATTCCGATCATGGGCTTCATTCTGGTTGAGGGCGTGCGCTCTTCGCTTCAGGCAAACCTGACGCTCGATATGGATGTGAACACATTGCAATTGCTCGCTGAAAAGGTTGCGGCGGGAACTGCCGGATTCTCGGCGCAGGACGTTCCCGAAGTGCTCGTCCATCAGGCGCTGGCGGATGGCTTCGGTCTGGTCATGCTTTATGCCGGTATCAGTGTCTGGCTGCTTGCCGCCATCAGCTTCCTGGTCTTCGGCCCGGTGCGAAAACCCGCCTCCGATTAGGGCGCCGCAGGCGAATGAGGCGCACCCCCACCGGTTTGCCGATAGGGGTGCGCGCTGGTCCTTGCAGGTTCTGCCGCTGTTATTTCAGCTGTGTCACGGTCAATTTGCCATTCACCCGCTCGGCGACGAATTGCACTTTCGCGCCTTCCTGCAATTTCGCCAGCATGGCTTCGTCCTTGACCTCGAAGACCATGGTCATTGCCGGCATGTCCAGGTTTTTCAGTTCCTCATGGATAAGCGTGACCTTTTTGGCCTTGGTATCGAGTTTCTTCACCGTGCCGGCGGTGAATTCCTGCGCGAAGGCGCCGGCGGCAGAGGCGAGAAAGAGGGCTGCGGCGAGTGTGGTGTTGATGATTGTTTTCATGGGTCGGTTTCCTTGTTTGCTTATTTCTTGGCAACGGTGACATCGCCGTGCATGCCGGCGTCGTAGTGTCCGGGTACAAGGCAGGCGACCTTGAAGACGCCGTCATTGGTGAACCTCCAGACAATTTCTCCCGTCTTGCCGGGCGCCAGACGGATGGCGTTTGGATCGGCATGTTCCATCTCGGGGAATTTTTCCATCAGCCCCTTGTGTTCCATGACCTTTGCTTCTTCATCGAGAACGAATTCATGATCGAGCTCGCCTTCGTTCTTGACGGTGAAGCGGATGGTCTGGTCCTTGCGGACCTTGAAGTTGTTAGGCGTGAAGATCATCTTGCCATCCGCCGTTTCTTTCATGCTGACGCGGATGGTCTGGGTGACTTTCGTGGCATCGCCGGGCTCGCCGACTGCCATGGCCTCGCTGTGTCCGCCGGCATGGCTACCGGCCGCCAGAGCGGGGGTCGCAAGTGCTGCCAGCACAAGGCCAAGAATTGCAGTGTTCATGATGTTTTCCTCTATTGTTTGGGAATGTTGACGATCAGCCATGGTTCGAATGGGCCGATGGGGGCTGCGTGCTTGCATCTTTGGCTTTGGGTGCGTCGGGCAGGTTACCCGTCCACTCAAAGGCCTGTGTACCGGGCGGATTTTGATACCAGCCCGGATCGGCGTAATCGCCCGCGGAGATACCTTCGCGGACCTTCACCACCGAAAACATGCCGCCCATTTCGATGGGGCCGTGGGGACCCCAGCCGGTCATCATGGGCACGGTGTTTTCGGGTATCTCCATCGACATCTCGGCCATGTCAGCCATGCCGGCGGTGCCCATCGGCATGTATTCGGGGCGGATCTGCCGGATTTTCTTGGCGACTTCCTTCTTGTCGACACCGATGAATGTCGGGATTTCGTGACCCATGGCATTCATGGTGTGGTGTGACTTGTGGCAATGGATCGCCCAGTCGCCCTCATATTTGGCGTCGAACTCGTAAGCGCGCATTGCGCCGACGGGAATGTCGATGCTGACTTCCGGCCATCGGGCCTCGGGCCGCACCCAGCCGCCGTCGGTGCAGGTGACCTCGAAGTCGTAACCATGCATATGGATCGGATGGTTGGTCATGGTCAGGTTGCCGACCCGCACCCGCACCCTGTCGTTTTTCGACACGACCAGCGGATCGATGCCCGGAAAGACCCGGCTGTTCCAGGTCCACAGGTTGAAATCGGTCATCTCCATGACGCGGGGCACGTAAGTTCCCGGGTCGATGTCGAAGGCGCTGAGCAGGAACACGAAGTCCCGATCCACCGGCATGAACGCCGGGTCCTTGGGATGGACGACAAAGAAGCCCATCATCCCCATGGCCATCTGCACCATCTCGTCGGAATGCGGGTGGTACATGAAGGTGCCGGATTTCACGAGATCGAACTCGTAAACGAAGGTTTTGCCGACCGGAATATGCGGTTGCGACAGGCCGCCGACACCGTCCATGCCTGAAGGCAGGATCATGCCGTGCCAGTGAACCGTCGTATGTTCGGGCAATTTATTGGTGACGAAGATACGTACCCGGTCACCCTCCACAGCCTCGATGGTCGGGCCGGGGGACTGGCCGTTGTAACCCCACAGATAGGCGGTCATGCCCTCGGCCATCTCGCGTTCCACCGGTTCGGCGACGAGGTGGAATTCCTTGACGCCGTTGTTCATCCGGAAGGGCAGGGTCCATCCGTTGAGGGTGACGACCGGGTTGTAATCCGGGCCGGTTGAGGGGCGGGTGGGTGTCTGGGTCGCAGCGCCTTCCATGCTGGCTGCTTCCGGCAGGCTCATATTGGACGTCTGCGCCCAGGTTTTGGAGGATACGAGCGCCGCGCCGGCGGCCCCTGCTCCAAGCAATTGTCTTCTGCTGAACATTCCCGTTTCCTTTCTCAATGACCGCCGCCTGCCGGCGCTTCGGCCGACGCGACTTCGGTTTCGGTCGCGGCATTGCCTGTGCTTCCGCCATAGATGACGGGGGCAAGGTTGGCTTCGGCCAACCAGAAGTCGCGCTTGGCGTTGACTGCGAGGATGGTGGATTCGATTTTTTCGCGGGTATCGGCGATCAGTTCGAAGGTGCTGGTAATCATGCCGTTATAGGACAGCAGCGATTGCTCCTCGATCGCGCTGCGCAGGGGCAGGACATTGTTGCGGTAGTGGCGCGCAATGTCGTAATTCGACCTGTAGGCCAGATGGGCGGAACGGGCCTGCGAACGGATGTCGACGGCCAGTCCGGCCAGCTGGTTGGCCGCCCGCATATAGGCGAGTTCGCCCTTGCGCAGACGCGCCTGCCCGGAATCGAAGATCGGGATCGTGAAGGACAGCGAACCGGTTCTTGCAATGTCCGAACGGGTGGCACCGTCCTCGCGTTCGCGTTCCTTCTCCCAGCTTCCTGCCAGCTCGATATCGGTGACGATGCGGGTGGCGTCTTCCAGGCGATAGGATTGCGCGGTTGCCTGCAATTCGAGGCGGGCGACCTGCAAATCCATGCGTTTGTGAATTGCTTCCGCCTCGATGTCGTTGCGCGCTATCAGGGTCTTCGGCAAGGAAGGAAGCCGGTTCGGTATCTGGAACTCGGCATCCGTGCCGGAAAGCCCCATCAACCGGATCAGCTCTTCCTTGGCGAGTTTCGCTGCCAGTCGTGCCTTTGCCGTTTCTCCCGTCAGTTCCGCATAGAACACATGTTCGCGGGCCTGATTGGCCTTGGGCATCGAGCCCGCTTCACCGATCTTTTTCGCAAGTTCCGAAGAGGCGTCGGCTGCGACCTTCGCCTGGTTGAGGTAGGCGACGTTTTCCCAGGCGGCCACGGCGTTGATCCATGCCCTTCGGGTTTCCGCAGCAAGCGACACGGTGGCGATTGCCGCATTGACCTGCGCCTGACGGAAGCGCGTATTCGCCAGGCTGATATTCTTGTCATAGGTCGCCAAGGCGAGAATATTGGCGGTGACGGCCCCTTCAAGGACACGATACATGGCAAGCCCGGGCGTTCCGATGCCGTTCAGGCTGACGGAAAAGGTCGGAAAGACGGAGAGTTGCGTCTGCCAGGCGTCGGCGGCGCTGTCTCCGAGATCCGCATAGGACGCCTGCAGCCCCTTATTGTTCAGCAATGCAACCTGAACAGCGGTTTCGACGTCGATGGTCTTTTTGGCCATCAGCGCCTTGACGCGGTCGCGCACCACCTGCGCCTGCTGCTGGTTCTGAACCCAGACAGTCTGTTTGCCGGTTGCCTCACTGGTTTTCAGCGTTGCATCGGCAAAGCCCGCATCCTTGGCGGCATAATCAGTCGTAACGCAGCCTGCCGCGATGAGGGGAAACAGGAGGGAGGATATCAGTCTGATAGGACGTGGGATCATCACGCGCCTCCCTTCGCTGGCGACTGCGCATCGTTCAGGCCACGCCAGGGTTTCGGATCGACGGGAACGCGGTGCGTGTAAGCTCCGATCGGATTTTGATAGGGAATGGGCCTGACGCTGGACATAGTGTCGGGGCTGTCGGTCGATATGACGACTTCAGGTAAGGTGGCTGCGCATCCGCCCGCAAAAAGCGGCAGGGCAACCACCAGGAACAAACGTTTCATGGTGAAAATCCGGCAATAAGATCATGATTGCTCCAGCACGCTCACGCATGCAGGTGCAGGAAAGCCCGCAAAGCGGTTCCGGATATTCAGATATTAGGGGGGCGCTGAAGCTTAGGTGCCAGACCGGCAGCATGCGTATCGTCGATGAACGCACGCAGGGAAATGACGGTCGGATGGTTCAGGGATGAGGAGGGGCACGGAATGGCCGCGACACCACAATAATCCTGGCAGCAGGAATTCTTCGATTTTTCCTTGCTGGCGTGGTCATGTTGATCGGCGTGGTCGCCGTGATCCTGAACGGCGGCGTCGTGGTAACCCCGGCCTGACGAATGGTCGTTTTCGATCTGTGAGATCGGGACGTCGTTTTCGGCATGCATTGCGGCATTGACGGTGGAAACGCTGTAGCCCGCCAGTGACACTACCATCACCAGCCTGAACAACAGGGCCATCAATTTCGATGCTCGCAACATCCCATTCATGCGCTGTAGCAGAGCCTCAGTCCTGAGATTTGTCAATGGGTATCGCCCATAACCATCAAAAAATGCGTTGGACTCTACCGATCCAGCACGTTTGAGATTGCCGCTTGGGTTGGAATATCCTGATCGCCCTTGCCGGGTTCGCCTTCCAGAAAGCGCTTGCCGATATCAAAGAAAGACAGCTTCATCCGGCTGCGTTTGTCAGCACCCTCAAGACTGGAGACCGGTACCTTGAAACCGAATGTTTCGTCCGGCTCCGCAGAACGTTCGCACCAGAAAGCGTCGATATCCGCAATCATCATTTTTTGCCGCCGGGCGCGGCGATAATGGATCGGGTGTCTGGCGCGGGCGACGGCGAAATAGGCACATGCGCTTTGGGGCATCAGGCCCTGCAGAACCATCAGGACCGCCTCCTTGGGGCGAAGCCCGCAAAGATCGCGCGTGACTGACACCATCTCATCTTTTGCGGCGCGGGGCCCCTGCATACCTCCAACGACAAGCGTATGGTGGTCTCGCCCGTATTGCCCCAGAAAAATGAACTTTGCGGTCCACAGAACGGCCTCGTCGCGGTTGCGCACCAAGCGGACTGCAAAAGCGCCCTCGTGCCGGCCGCCGCAACAATCCGCGAGAGCAAGGGTGCACCGGTAGTCATCCTTTCGGCCATGAACGATGCCCATCTCCAGGGTCTTTCCTGCCCAGAGCCCACTCATGACGGCCTTCGTAAAATGACGGTCCGCGACTATGAAGTTCTCCACGAGAAAAAGCAGTCGTCTCTGCTGGGAAATTTCGCCGACAAGAAACTTCGACAGCGGTTTCTGCAGCAATTCATCATGGGGCGGCGGCAGTTTCCGCTTTGCCGAAAAGGCGGCCAGAAACTGCCACCACCGAAAGGTGACGACGGGATTGGCGGCAAAGCGCATCCAGAAAAGGACCGCCCGCTTCCAGTGCGCGCGCCCGACGAAGGTCATGATGGGCCAGAACAAGGTGAATTCGGTTGTGCCCGATGCCTTCTGCAGATCGTCCGTTGCCGGAAATTTTTCTGCCTGAATGGCGGCATCGTTGGTGTGCGGCATAGGTTTGGCTTCCGGCGAGCATGGATGTTGCAGCCGTTGCATGCGCCGGATTTGTGAAGATTGTGTCGAGAAACAGTGGAGCTTGCGCTAAGCCCGGATCGCCCCCTGTATAGGGAGAAAAGACGATAAGCGCCAGCTTTTCAGGAGGTTGTCTTGAAGAGGATTGTCACGATCGTTCCGCCATCCTGCCCGGCCGCGATCTGCATGTCGCTATTGTGCGCCTGCGCAATGGCGCGGGCGATTGATAAGCCGAGCCCCGTACCTCCGGTGGTGCGGGCGCGTGATGGTTCCGTGCGCCAGAAGAGTTCGATGCCGTGCGCCTCGACGCCGGGTGGAAAACCCGGTCCCCTGTCTTCGATGGCGATGAAGGGACGCCCTTCCCGAATGCCGGTTGAACAGCGCAGACTTTTTCCGCCTGCCGCATAACGGCGTACATTGTCTATCAGGACGAGAAGCAGCTGCCGAAGACGTTGACGATCGCCCTGAACGGGAGCCGGATCCAGTGACAGGTTGAGACAGATACCGGCCTCGTCCAGGAGAGGCCGCGCTGCCTCCGCCACCGCCGCGCATTCGGTTGCGAGATCAAGTGGCTCGATGTCTTTCACGAGACTGTTGGTTTCCGCCAGAGAAAGTGTACGCAGATCATCCACCAGACGCGCCAGCCCTTCCACCTGAGCGATGAGGTGACGAATGGCCTGCTTGTCGAGGGGAAAGATATCATCCGCAATGCCATGTAGGCGGCCTTGCAGGATGGTGAGTGGGGTGCGTAGTTCATGGGCAACCGCCATCGTATTGAATTTCAGGCGGCGCTCCATCATCTGCAGCTCCTGTTTCAGGCTGTCGAAACTGTCGACGAGGAAGACGATCTCGACGATACGGTTTGCCTTGACCTTTTCGCCGCTGCTGAAGTCGCCAGCCGCCATGCGCTGGGCCGCCACGGTCAGTTCCTGCAATGGCGCGGCAATGCGCCGGGAAATGATATAGCCGAGCAGACTGCACAGCAGCACGCCGGCCAGCCCGAAGACGAACACCGATGCGACGAGCTCGTCATCGCCTGCGCTCTGCACATGGGGCAAAACGTCGAGAAGCGCCTGGAACTGCTGCAGGTCCGGCATCACGCCGCGATCTATGTCCGAGAAGGCTTTGGCGGCGTCCGGCGACAGCCCGGCAATCGCGCGTTCCTGAATGTTGTCCGCATACCAGGACACGCCGTAATAGATCATTGCAACGGCGAAGACGAGCATCGTGGTGATCGTGATCGCCGTCATCGTGCTGAGACTGAGGCGCCGGAACCTCATGGTTTCTGCTCCCCGGCAAGCCGATAGCCAATGCTGCGTACCGAGACCAGATAGCCGCAAGCACCATGATCCGTCAGTTTCTTGCGCAGATTGGCGATGTGCGTGTCAATCGTGCGCGCCAGCGCGTCGCTTTCCGGCAAACAGGCGTCGAGAATATCTGCGCGCTGAAACGCATGGGTGGGACGCCGCGTCATATGGGCAAGTATCCGGAATTCGCTGAGCGTCAGCGGCAGGATGGTTCTACCCGCCTCGCCGTAAACCGCCGCTATATAGGATTCTGTATCGATTTCGATGGCGCCGAAACGCAGGATGCTGGCACCAACGGGCTGTCGCGTGCGCTTCAAGACGGCATTCACCCGCGCGATTATTTCCTGCGGATTGAAAGGCTTGATGATGTAGTCGTCGGCGCCGAGACGCAGGCCGGTCAGCTTGTCCATATCTTCCGCAAGCGCGGTCACCATGATGACCGGTGTATCCCTCTCGCGCCGGATGCGTGTCAATACGTCGATGCCGTCGAGCTTGGGCAAACGAATGTCGAGAAGAATGAGATCCGGTCTCAGCATGGAGAAATGCGTGATCGCCGTTTCTCCATCGCCCGCCCTGACGGTTCTGTATCCATCGCGAATGAGGTAGGCGTCCAGAATCTGCATGATGTCGGGATCGTCTTCGACGATGAGAATGAGCCCTCTGTCCATACTGAACCTGCAATTTTACGTATATAAGCCGCGTTAATACCGGGACGCTAAGCCGGCGTGACGCATCGGGCAAGGGGTTCCCGTGTGAGATATCGGCCGTGGGAGCTGTTTTCCTCACGCTCTTGGGTGTTTCTCCGCAAAGGCTTGACATTTCTGCGGAAGAGAACCGGTCATGCACCAGTATCTCCTCCGTAAAACCAATCAAAATGCGCCGAATTGGCCCAAGAGGTCGAAACTTCGCTCGAACCCCATCCACGGCGCGTGCCAGGCTTTTGCACGTGCTGTCCGCAAGCCATCTCTTCTGGCTCTTGCGGTTGCGCTCGCGATGATGCTTTTCTTCACCGCCTGGCCGGATATCGATCTTGATGTCAGCCGTGGGTTCTGGACCGATGGCTTCCGTCACGGTGAGGATGCGTTCCTGCTTTCTGTCCGAGATCTGAACCGCGCGCTCCCAGCTCTTCTGTTATCCGGGCTTGTTTCCATACTTCTCGTCCGCCCATTCTCTGCCGGCTTGCAGCGCAATTTTCGCCCTCACCAATTGCTGCTTATTCTCACTTTTTATGTACTCGGGCCAGGCGCGACCGTCGATGTCGTGAAAAACCTGTTCGGTCGGGCCAGACCGCGCCACCTAGGCGATTTCGGGGGAGAGCTGTTTTTTACGCCCGTTCTCTCGCTTGAAGGCACCTGTCTCCGCAATTGCTCATTTCCATCAGGCGAAAGTGCTTCCGCCATCGCCCTGCTGGCTTTCATCATCCTCCTGCCGAAAAAATTCCGCCTCGTCGGTGCCGCGGTCCTGATGCCGTTCATCATGATTTTTTCCCTGAACAGGGTTGCGATGGGCGCTCACTTCCTCTCCGATGTCCTGATCGCCTGGCCATTGATGCTTGCAGTGTTTCTGTTGCTGCATCGGCCGTTCACGAAATATCGCGAGACGATTGACGCTGCCTTCTCGCGCAAAGCCAACAGAAACCGGCACATTGCAGAACAATAAAGCCGGTTCGGGGCTTTGGTTGCCACCGCAATCACAGGGCGAGGGGCTCTAGAAAATCTCCATGAAGGCACCGTCGAGAATGAGCAGCTTGCGTGCCTGTGTGCGGGCGTATTCCTCGTAAAAACCCTGTGAGATCCAGAGGGCGGAACGGCCTCGGCGCCCGCTCCAGCCGATGCCACCGATCATTTCGGCCGCCGCAAGTTTGCGGCTGACATGGGTTCGCGACAGCGAAAGCGATTGCGCCAGTTGTGAGGCCGTCTTCACATCCGTCAGGTGCCTGCCATGTTCAAGAGGGTTTTCCCAGTCGATACCGGCAATCAGCCGGTCCATCAGCAAGCCGCCGGCATCGAACCAGTTGAAGATGATGGAAAGCGGGCCGGGGCAGCGCACCTCCGGATTGGATAGCAGCGCCTGTGCCACGCGAGGATGGATATGGGCAAGCATGGTTTCGGAGCGTGCGATGAAGCGTGAGGCCCTCAACCCCTCGTCGATAAGGTCCAGCGCCTGAAAATGGACGTCGTACCAATGGGCGAGCATCGCCAGCGTCAATGGTGAGGGCGCTATGCCATCGACCCCGTCGCTGTCGGATTGGGTCACCGGTCTCGTCAGCCCGCGTTTCAGCGCCTCTTTGAAGAAGGTATAGGCGATCTCGTGGCTGGCGAGGCCGTTCTTCAGCGCCAGTTGCGCAAAATCATCGCGGGTCAGGAAGGGCTCGCCCGTTTCAGCCTCACAGATGCTGCGCTTCTGGAAATAAAGCGCCACCAGCGCGTGGCACAGAAGCCGGCTCTGGCGTGTCGCGAAAAGCGCGGTCATCTCGGGGGAGCCTTCATAAAGGCTTATGAAGCCCCCGGCCAACAGGCGCAACGCGGCTGTGAAAGAAGCGGTTTGAACCAGCGCGTCGATTTCGTTCAGTGGTGGCCTGCTGCCTATCACTGCGGCATCCGGCAGCCGGAAAATCGCAAAATCGAAAAAATTGGTCATGGCGCGCGCTCCTCGAATCGCCGGCGTCACCTCTCTTTGGAGGCGTCTGGATTGAACGATCCATGGGCCTTACAGGGGCGGGGATGAGGCGTCTTCTCATTGCGCGCAGAGGCGAAATTTTAAACCGCAGGCAGGCCCATGACGCGGGTGTCGCCCGGCGCCATGCCGTAGGCGGCGGCAAACACCCGGTAGAAGGTGGCGAGGCTGTCGAAGCCGCAGCCATGCGCAATCTGCGTGATCGGCAAGGCGGGAAATTCCAGCAGCAGCCGTTTTGCCTCCTCGATCCGCATGGACGACAGGGTGCGGGAAAATGACAGTTCCGCGCCCTCGAACACGACGTGCAATTGCCGGAGCGAAATTCCCAGTTCCTTCGCCACTGCGGCGGGCGTCAGGTTTTGGCGGGATTTTTTCCGCATCATGATGTCCTGGGCCGCATAACAAAGCCCGGTGCGAAGGGCGGCGCGCACCTCCGGCATGGCGGGAGAAAGCCGTCCGCGCGCCGTCATCGCAAGCCGGGTGATGTGGGTCACATCGCGGGCGGGGTCGATGAGCCGGTCATGATCGGCATTCAGCGCGTTGAAGAGGGCCCGGAACGGCCGCGAGAAGGCGGCATTATCCGTATAACGGGCCGCAAACAGATCATAGGCTGTCTGGCCGAGCATAACCTCGTAATCGACAGGGATTTTGAGCATCCGGAAATGAAAATGATCTTCGCCACCCGGTATGCCGGCATAAGGCAGATCCGAGTGGTTGATGGTGATATCACCGCCGCCGACGGCATGAACCCGGTCCCTGCCCGTATATAGCAATCCGGAACCCCTGACCTGCAGGCCGATACAGAGGCTGTCGCCGGCAATGCGGGCAATGTCGGCTTCCGTACGATCCACCCGATAGGAGGAGGCGTGCATCTCGCTCACGACGGCGTTGGCGATGGCGCGCGCCTGAAATGACCCCTGAAAGCTCTGGCGGCGATCCCGCGCAAGCTCGATCGTGACGCCAAACAGGCTTTTGCCGCGCACCTCGCGCCATTGGTCGAAGCGGTGCTCGGGCTGGAAATCGTCGGTTGCGAAACGGATGATGGTATTCGTGGCCTGATCCTCCCCGACGATCCCGGCAGCCTATTTTTCTGTTGCGCGAAATCGAAGATGAACGAGCGGGTAGGGCCGCCCCTGTCCGTCAAGATCGGAGCGCCCTGTCGGCTCGAACCCCAGCTTACAGTAAAAGCCCATGGCCTCGATGTTCTGTTCATTGACATCGGTGGTCAGCCCGGGATGCGTGGCGATGGCCGCCTGCACCAGCGCCTTGCCGATGCCTTTGCCGTGATGATCCGGATCGATGAAAAGCGCCTCCATGTGCCCTTCATGCAGAAACATGAAGCCGAGTGGGTCATCCGAAACATCGACCGCAAGCATCAGGGGCATTTGCGGGAGAAAGGCTTCGACTTCCTCACCGATCGCGGCGCGATCCGTCGGAAGAAGGAAGCCGTGGGTGGCGTCGACGGCCCGGCTCCATATGTCGAGGATGCGGATTGTGTCGCGGTTGGTGGAGGGGCGAAGTGTGATCATGTCCCACCCTTAGCAATTGCGGCCTTTTCACGCCATGGGGACCGCCTGGATCTTTTTCGCGCACCTTTGCAGTTGATGATTTCCGCAGCGAAAGCAGGCGATTTCAGCTCCGCCGTCCAGCCAGATTTACGGCGTTGAGAACTTTCCCAAAAAAAGCACTTGCAAAAACGGAGATAAAAAAAATAGATAAAAATAAGTTCTATCTATTTATTTCGAAGGAGAGGCTGTCAAATGGATCAGATAATTGCGCAAACCGCTCGAAATCAGGCTGCACTTCCCGTGATCGAGGCAAGTTCAGCACTCGAAGAAGCGAAAATTATCTATAATTTACCGTTTAACGATCTGCTTTTTCAAGCCCAACAGGTGCATCGCCGCCATTTCGATGCCAATGCCATCCAGATGAGCAGGTTGTTGTCCATCAAGACGGGTGGATGCCCTGAGGATTGCAGCTATTGCAGCCAGTCGGCCCGCAACCCGACGGGTCTGAAGGCCTCCAAGCTCATGGAAGTGGAGCGGGTGCTGGCGGAGGCGCGCAAGGCGAAGGAAGGTGGGGCGACGCGTTATTGCATGGGCGCGGCCTGGCGCAACCCCAAGGAGCGCGACATGGAGGCCGTGGTGGCCATGGTTGAGGGCGTCAAGGCGCTGGGTATGGAGACCTGCATGACACTCGGCATGCTGACGCCGGAGCAATCCGAACGGCTGGCCGATGCCGGGCTCGATTATTACAATCACAATGTCGATACGTCCGAGCGCTTTTATTCGCAGATCATCACCACCCGCACTTTCGAGGATCGGCTGGAAACGCTCGCCAATGTCCGCGATGCGGGTATCAAGGTCTGTGCCGGTGGTATTCTCGGCATGGGGGAAACGGTCGAGGATCGTATTTCGATGCTGGTGACCCTTGCCGGCCTGCCGGTGCCGCCGGAGAGCGTGCCGATCAACATGCTCATCCCGATCCCCGGCTCGAAGCTCGCCAATGCCGATCCTGTCGATCCGATCGATTTCGTCCGCACCATTGCGCTGGCGCGAATCCTGATGCCGCGTTCGCATGTGCGGCTTTCGGCCGGGCGCACCGAGATGAGCGACGAAACCCAGGCACTCTGTTTTCTGGCCGGGGCCAATTCCATTTTCGTCGGTGAAACGTTGCTGACGGCCGATAATCCGGGTGAGGATCATGATACGGCACTGTTCCGGCGTCTGGGTCTGAAGCCGATGGAGTTGCAGCCTGCGCAGTCAGGAGAGGGCCGGTGAACACATCGGCGCTCTCCGCTTACGAGGTGAAACTTGCCGGCCTGCACCGCAAATCGCGGCTACGGGCGCTCGTTCCCCAACAGGGGATCGATTTTACCTCCAACGACTATCTCGGACTTGCCGATGCGCCCCGGCTGAAGGCAGCGATTACCGAAGCAATCGAGAGGGGTGTACCGGTCGGCGCGGGCGGCTCACGGTTGCTGCGCGGCAACCACTCGGAACATGAGGCGTTGGAGGTGGAGGCGGCAGCGTTTTTCGGGGCGGAAAAAACGATCTATTTCGCCAGCGGTTTCGCCGCCAACGTTGCGCTTTTTTCCACCTTGCCATTACGGGACGATCTTGTGCTCTACGATGCGCTGATCCATGCCAGCGCGCATGATGGTATTGCGGCCGGCAAGGCACAGGCGCTCGCCGTGTCACATAACAAGGTCGAGGCGTTCGAACGGGAAATAAACCGCTGGCGACACGCTGGTGGTCGTGGACGGCCGTGGATCGCGGTTGAGAGCCTTTATTCCATGGATGGCGACCGGGCGCCGCTTGCGGCGCTTGCGGACCTTGCCGAACGGCATGGCGGTTTTCTTGTGGTCGATGAGGCGCATGCCACCGGCGTTTTCGGGCCTGGCGGCCGTGGTCTTGCCGCGGAGCTGGAAGGGCGGGGCAATGTGGTGGCGTTGCACACCTGCGGCAAGGCGCTGGGCCTTTCCGGCGCAGTCCTGAGCCTGCCGGCGGTTCTCGCCGAATACCTCATCAACCGCGCCCGGGGCTTCATTTATTCCACGGCACCTTCGCCGCTGATGGCGGCGGCGGTACGGGAAGCCTTGCGGATCGTCGCTGATGAAGCCTGGCGGCGGTCGCGGCTGGCGGCGCTGGTAAATTTTGCCGGCGAAGAGCTACGCTCACGGCTCGGGGTCATGCCGAGCGGTTCGCAGATCATGCCGGTCATGATCGGCGACAATGCCCGTTCGCTCGGCATAGCTGCGCGCCTGCGCGAAGGTGGTTTTGACGTGCGGGCGATCCGTCCGCCGACGGTGCCGGAAGGAACGGCGCGCCTGCGTCTTTCCATCACGCTGAATGTGGATGAGAGCCAGATTGCCGATATGGTCGGGCTGCTTGCCTTCGCATTGAAGGAGGAGCGGGCATGAACCTTCGTTTCGTCATTTCAGGCACCGATACCGGCATCGGCAAGACGGTTTTTGCCGCGGCGTTGACCCACGCCTTGCAGGCTTCCTATTGGAAGCCGGTCCAATCCGGGCTGGAGGAGGAGACCGACAGCGAGACGGTGGAACGGCTGGGTGGTGTGCCGCGCGCCCGTATCCTGCCGGAAGCCTATCGCCTCAAAATACCGGCCTCGCCGCATCTTTCAGCCCGTCTCGACAATGTGACGATCGATCCCACCCTCCTGCAACCGCCGGAAACGAAGGGGCCGCTGGTAATTGAAGGGGCGGGCGGGCTTCTGGTGCCGCTGACCGACAGATTTCTGTTCGCCGATATATTCGCCCACTGGCAAATCCCGCTGATCCTGTGCGCCAGAACTGCGCTTGGCACCATCAACCACACGCTGCTGTCGCTTGAAGCGCTGCGGTTACGGAGCATTCCGGTGCATGGTTTGGTTTTCATCGGTGACGAGAGTGCGGAAAATGAGCGCATCATCACCGATATCGGCGGGGTTCGCGCACTCGGCCGTCTGCCGCGTCTGCCTGAGATGACCGCCGGAGCGCTGCATCAGGCTTTCGCTCAACAATTCAATCCTGCCGATTTTCTGGAGGTTACGGCATGAGCCGTTCGCCCATCTGGCATCCCTTCACCCAGCACGGGCTGGAGCCGCCGATGAAACGCATCGTGTCCACGCAAGGTGCCTATCTGGTCGATGAGGATGGCACTCGGCTGTTCGATGCGATTTCATCCTGGTGGGTCATCACCCATGGTCACCGGCATCCGGCGATCATGGCCGCCATCCGCGCCGCGACGGAGGCCTTCGATCAGGTGATTTTTGCCGAATTTTCCCACGAGCCTGCCGAAGAGCTGGCAAAAGGGCTGGTCGACATTGCGCCCGCCGGGCTGGAACACGTGTTTTACTCCGATAGCGGCTCAACTGCGGTGGAAGTGGCGCTGAAAATGGCCCTCGGTTATTTCCATAACCGCGGAGAAAAGCGCGATCGCATCGTAGTGATGGAGCATGGCTATCATGGCGATACGATCGGCACCATGTCCACCGGTGAACGTGGCGTGTTCAATGCCGCTTACCAGCCGCTGCTCTTCGGTGTCGATCGGCTGGCTTTTCCAGAAGCGGGCAGCGGGCAGGCCACCCTCGACATGTTTGAACATTTCTGCCGCTCAGGCCACGTCGCCGCCCTGTTGATCGAGCCGCTGGTGCTCGGCGCCGGCGGCATGAAGATATATAGCGCGGATGTTCTTGCCGGGCTGAAGCAGATCGCCGAACGTCATGGCTGCCTGTTCATTGCCGATGAGGTGATGACTGGCTGGGGCCGGACGGGAAGCCTTTTCGCATGTGAGCAGGCCGGAATTTCTCCGGATATCCTGTGCACGTCGAAGGGCCTTACCGGCGGCTCCCTGCCGTTGGCGGCCACGCTGTGCAGCGGCGCTCTCTTCGATGCGCATTTTTCGACCGACCGCCGTAAGACATTTTTCCATTCGAGTTCCTACACTGCCAATCCGATCGCATGCGCCGCCGCCGTCGCCAATCTTCAGGTCTGGCGGGATGAGCCGGTGGCGCAGCGTATCGGGCAACTGGAACAGATGCTGGGAGACCATCTGCGGCGCTTTGCGGATGACGGACGTTTCACCAATGTCCGGCAGGCGGGAACCATAGCCGCGCTCGATCTCGTGGTGCCTTCCGGTGGTTATCTCGCCGAAGTCGGGCCGCGTATGCGGCGCCTGTTTCGGGAGCGGGGATTTGTCATCCGCCCGCTCGGCAACGTTATTTATCTGATGCCCCCCTATTGTGCGACACCAGACGATCTGGGCCATGCCTTCGACGCCATCGATGAAGTGGCCTCGATCGTCACCGAAACCGCTCGCATAAAAACATCTGTGCCCGGGATCGTGTGACACCGGATATCCGCAGCCTCCTGAATACTCTTGAAAGACCAGACAATGCAGACACTTTCTTCGCGCATGGCCGGCTTTGGACATGCCGTTCCGGGGCGGTGCGTCGGCAATGACGAGATAGAGGTGCGCCTGGGGCTGGAGACCGGCTGGATCGAGCGGCGAACCGGCATTCTCAAGCGCTATTGGGCGGAAGAGGGCGATACCCTGAGCGGGCTTGCCACCGAAGCTGGCCGCATGGCGCTGGAAGATGCGGAAATCGCCCCTGACGATGTCGCGCTGACATTGCTGGCGACCTCCACACCGGACCATCTTCTGCCGCCTTCCGCTCCGCTGCTTGCCCATCGATTGGGCCTGACGCAATCGGGCGGCATCGATCTCGCCGGCGCCTGTTCCGGCTTTCTTTATGCGCTCACCCTTGCCGATGGATTTGTCCGCACCCATGGTCGCGCCGTGCTTGTCGTCGCGGCCAATATTCTGAGCCGCCGCATCAATCTTCAGGAAAGGGCAAGCGCTGTCCTTTTTGCAGACGCTGCCGGCGCAGTCGTGCTTAGACCGTGCCACGAGGCGCAACGTGGCCTTCTGTCGGCCGACCTGCGATCTGATGGCGGCGGTTACGATCTGATCCAGATAGCCGCAGGCGGCAGCAGCCAGCCGTTCTCTGCGGATACGCCCACCGAGGATACGCTGATGACGATGCGCGACGGCCGCGAGGTTTTCTCCCGCGCCGTGGCGCTGATGACCCGAACCTCACAGCGTGTGCTGCAACAGGCGGAGCTGTCGGCCACGAATATCGACCGTTTCGTGCCCCATCAGGCCAATGCCCGCATGTTCGATGCCGTCTGCGGCAATCTCGGCATCGACCGGCAGAAAACCGTCCGCACGGTGGAGAGCTTCGGCAATTCTTCCGCCGCGACCATTCCGCTGTCGCTCTCCGTCGCCAATGCGGAAAGGCGTATCGCAAAGGGCGAGACGTTATTGCTCACCGCCGCAGGAGCCGGTTTGACCGGGGGGGCAATTGTTTATCGGGACTAGCCCGGTGGCAGTGCGCAGAACGAAAAGCCGGCGCGTATATATTTGATTTTATTTGAAGAAATTGGCTGGGGAACCTGGATTCGAACCAAGATCGACGGAGTCAGAGTCCGCTGTTCTACCATTGAACTATTCCCCAAAAGCGTGAAGCGCGTGGCGCGTTCGCTTTGGTGGGTCGTCATATAGATGATTTATGCCGGGGCGCAAGTCGAAAAAATCGAAAAATGCGTTTTCACCCCTCTTTTGCGTTTTGTCCCGGGATCAGAGCCTTGCGCGGGTGGAGCGCGGGGTGGAAAGCAGCAGGCTGGTCTCGCTGCCAGTGATGCCGGGCACCAGGCGGATGCGGCGCAGCACGGCGTCGAAATCGCTGAGTGTGGCGGCGTTGAGCTCTACGATCAGGTCCCAGCGGCCGTTGGTGGTGTGGATTTCGGATATTTCCGGGAAGCCGCCAAGGGTGCGGATGACGCGGTCCGTCACATGGCCTTCAATCTCGATCATCATAATGCCGCGGATCGCCGCCTCCACCGCATCGGCCCGCAGAATGACGGTGTAGCCGATGATGGAGCCGTCATTTTCCATTCTTTCCATGCGGGAGCGAACCGTCGCCCGCGAGGTTTCCGTCTCCACAGCCAGATCGGAAATGCTGCGTCTGCCGTTGTGACGCAAAAGGGTGACGAGCCGTTCGTCGAGATTATCCATGATTGCCATTTTGATAAAGTGATTTTGCCAGATTGATAATTCATTTCGACAATCTTGCCAATATTTGATGTTCAGTCCGCCATGTCTCTATGGTTTAGTGATGTTGTTGGTTGGGAAAGCGAGGACGGGAATGGATATCAGGCTTATTGGTGCACCTCTGCAAATCGGAGCGGGGCAATTGGGATGCGAAATGGGACCGAGCGCCTATCGCATCGCCGGTCTCGTGCGCGCGCTGGAGGATCTGGGGCACCGGGTGGTCGATACCGGCAATGTGGCGCCGGCGCCGCTTAAGGAATTTCGTCACCCCAATCCGGCCGTGCATCATCTGGAGGAAACCGTGGCCTGGACAGAGGCGCTGACGGAGGCGGCCTATCGCGAAAGTGCGGATGCCGTACCGATCTTTCTTGGCGGCGACCATGCGATTTCGGCAGGAACGGTGGCTGGCATGGCGCGGCGGGTGGCCGAGACGGGCCGGCCGTTTTTCGTGCTCTGGCTCGATGCCCATACCGATTATCACACGCTGGAGACGACACGCAGCGGTAATCTGCATGGCACACCCGTTGCCTATTTCAGCGGTCGTGAGGGGTTTGCCGGTTATTTTCCGCCGCTGTCCCACGCCGTGCCGGAAGAAAATATCGGCATGATCGGTATCCGAAGCGTCGATCCCGCTGAAAGGGCGGCGCTGGAAAAGAGCGGCATCACCGTTCATGACATGCGCTCGATAGACGAGCACGGCGTTGCGGTTCTGCTGCGCGAATTTCTCGCCCGCGTTCAGGCGGCAAACGGCCTGCTGCATGTCAGTCTTGATGTCGATTTTCTCGAGCCATCCATTGCGCCTGCCGTCGGCACTACCGTTCCGGGCGGCGCGACGTTCCGTGAAGCGCATCTGGTGATGGAAATGCTGCATGATAGCGGGCTGGTCTGCAGTCTCGATCTGGTGGAACTCAACCCGTTTCTCGATGAGCGCGGCAGGACGGCGACGCTGATGGTCGATCTCGCCGCAAGCCTGTTGGGCAAGCGGGTCATGGACCGCCCGACACGCGCTGGCTGAAAGGGGTGATGCGATGACCGTGATACCGAATCTCAATATCGTTCCCTTCGTCAGCGTCGACCATATGATGAAGCTCGTGCTGCGGGTGGGAATCGACACCTTCCTGCGTGAGCTTGCCGATGTGGTGGAGGAGGATTTCCGCCGCTGGAAGAGCTTCGACAAGACGCCGCGTATCGCCTCACATTCGAAGGAGGGCGTTATCGAGCTGATGCCGACCAGCGACGGCACGCTGTACGGCTTCAAATATGTCAACGGCCATCCGAAGAACATGAAGGAAGGCCGTCAGACGGTAACGGCCTTCGGCGTGCTTTCCGATGTCGGCAATGGTTATCCGTTGCTTCTGACTGAAATGACGATCCTGACGGCGCTGCGCACTGCCGCCACCTCGGCCGTTGCCGCGAAATACCTTGCCCGCCCCAATTCCCGTTCCATGGCCATCATCGGTAACGGTGCTCAGAGCGAATTTCAGGCGCGGGCTTTCAAGGCTATTCTCGGCATTGATACGCTGCGGCTTTTTGATATCGACCGGTCCGCCAGCGAAAAATGCGCCCGCAATCTTGGCGGACAGGGATTCGCCATCGAAATCTGCGATAGCGCTGAGGAGGCGGTGGAAGGGGCAGATATCATCACGACAGTCACCGCTGACAAGCAATATGCGACGATCCTGACCGACAACATGGTCGGCCCCGGCATTCACATCAACGCTGTCGGCGGCGATTGCCCGGGCAAGACGGAACTGCACCGGGATATTCTGCTTCGCTCCGATATTTTCGTCGAATATCCGCCGCAGACACGCATTGAAGGTGAAATCCAGCAATTGCCGGAGGATTATCCCGTGACCGAGTTATGGCAGGTCATTGCCGGCGAAAAACAGGGCCGGGCGGGCAATAGGCAGATCACCCTGTTCGACAGCGTCGGCTTTGCGACTGAGGATTTCTCCGCGCTGCGTTACGTGCGCTCAAAACTGCCGGGCACAGGTCTTTATGCGGAGCTGGATCTCCTGGCTGATCCGGATGAGCCGCGCGATCTGTTCGGCATGTTGCTGCGTTGTGAGGCGGCTCTCGCCTGAAGAGGGCGCAGGCTCTCAGCCGGCTCCCCCGCTTCTCTTCCGGCCGACCACATGTTCCCGCCAGATTGTGAAGAGGCCGGCGGCAATGACGATTGCTGCGCCCAGTACCATATTTGATGTCACGATCTCACCATAGATGGTGACACCAATGATAGAGACGAGCACGAGCTGGTAATAGGAGAAAGGCTGCACGGAAGCTGCATCCGCCAGTTCGAACGCTTTTATCAGGCAATAATGACCGCTCATGCCGGTAATGCAGAGCGCCAGCATCCATCCCCAGTCATAGGGTTCGAGGCTGACCCAATAAAACGGACCTACCAGCGTCAGTGCCGCTGCACCGGCAACGCCGGTATAAAAAAAGCTCGTCATCGCGGTATCGCTCCTGCTGCCGAGGCGGGTGAGCACGCCGTAAAGCGCCAGCATGAAGGCGGCGATGAAAGTGATGATCAGGCTGTTGTCGAAACCTTCGCCATCGGGTTTCAGGATGACGAGAACACCGATGAAGCCGACAAAAATGGCGCACCAGCGCCGCCAGCCGACCTTTTCCCCAAGCAAGGGTACGGAAAGCGCGGCGACGATGAGCGGCGCCGAAGCGATGATGGAGTGGCTGTGCGCCAGCCCGACAATGGCAAAGGAGAAGATCGAAAAAACGATCTGTACCGCCAGCAGAACACCGCGACCGATCTGCAGCCAGGGACGGTTGGCCATGACGGCACCCCGGATGCCGCCCGATGACCTTGCGGCCATCAACAGAACGAAGACGGCAAAGGCCCAGTATCGCAGCATGGCGATGAAGACGGGCGGATAGGCGCTGCCCAGATGTTTCGAGATGCCATCCTGCGCCGCAAAGATCGTGAAGGCGACAAGCGCATAAAGAAAACCGGTCTTGGGTGATGGCATGAAAAAATCGCTGTCCGGCTGCTTGCCAGCAAAAGAGGATTCGGCGTGAATGAGATGGGTAGCAGCCATATGTTACGGCCGCACCTTGTCAGACAACCTTATTTTCCGAATAGCAGCTATGCAAGTCCAGCGACTGCCTTTTTGATAGGCAACCAGCGTTCGGACGGGTGCGGAATAATCGGCTTTTCTCAAAAAAACAGCCGGAACACTCACCCCCGGGTCAAACCCGAGGGTGAAGATGAGATCGGCTTCAGCCGATTGTCACGGCCGTCTTGGAGGTCGCGGATTTCAGCGCGGCGTCGGCCAGCTTCAGCGCAATCAGCCCGTCCTTGATGGAAGGCGAGGGTGCGACATTGTTTTCGATGCTGTCGATGAAAGCGGTGATTTCCGCCGCATAGGCCGCCGTGTAACGCGTCATGAAGAAATCATGCAGCGGCGGGCGGGTATAACCGTCGGCATTGGCGATCTCGATGGAGACCGGACGCTGGTTTTCGGCCGCTGCCGAACCAAGAGAACCATGCACTTCAATACGCTGGTCGTAACCATAGGTCGCGCGGCGCGAATTCGAAATCACCGCCTGCCTGCCACTTTTCGTCGTCAGAATGATGCTGGCGCTGTCGAAATCACCGAGCGCGCCGATCTCCGGATTGACGAGAACCGAACCGGTGGCGGACACGCTGTCCACTTCTTCGCCCAGCAGGAAGCGGGCCATGTCGAAATCATGAATGGTCATGTCGCGGAAGATGCCGCCGGATACCTTGATATATTCTGCCGGTGGCGGGCCGGGATCGCGGCTGGTGATGGTGACCATTTCCACCTTGCCGATGCGGCCATCCTCGATTGCCTTATGTACGGCCTGAAAATGCGGGTCGAAACGGCGGTTGAAACCGAGCATCACCTTTGCACCGGTTTCTTCCACCACCTTGGCACAGGCTTCCGCGCGGGCAACATCGAGATCAACGGGCTTTTCGCAGAAGATGGCCTTGCCGGCGCGGGCGAAACGCTCAATCAGATCGGCATGGGTGTTGGTTGGTGTGCAGATGATGACGGCGTCGATCGTCTTGTCGGCCAGAACCTCGTCGATCGTGCTGACCTTGCACTGCGCTTCGCGGGCAATTGCCTCCGCAGCGCCGGCCATGGCGTCCACAACAGCCACCAGCTTCGCACGGCTGTCGGTGGTGATCGCCTTGGCGTGGACCTTGCCGATCCGTCCAGCGCCGAGCAGTGCCAATTTCGTAACCATCTTTCCTCCGGTTCCTCACACTCGTACCTCACTCCCGGAGGGACAGAATATGAATACAAACAATGTTTCGATATGGAATATATGTTCCATTTTGCTAGATCGACATCGGGGGCGTGTCAAGCGATTTGACAGCGGCAGGCAAGGCCGAAATCATTCGTCCTTGGAGGTCACGCGATGTGGTTGCTGATCATGACAAATGGCGCGCTGAGCCAAGGCCCAAACGCCGCCGGGCGTCAGCTGGTGGAGGGCATCTGCACGGCATTCTGGGGAAGCGCATAGACCTCGACCGGGGTTTCAAGGCCGCGAAGCAGCCATGGACCCAGATTTTCCAGCCTGTCCCCATTTCCCGCCATACGGACGAATTCCTCGGAAAACAGCACGTTGCGGCCGGTTTCCTTGGTCAGCGTTTCCAGCCGCGAGGCGATGTTGACGGCGGGGCCGATGACGGTGAAATCGAGGCGGGTTTTGGAGCCGATATTGCCATACATGACATCGCCAACATGCACGCCGATGCCGTAACCTAGGGGATCGTGGCCTTTCTGGCAATTGATTTCATTGAGGGCGACGAGACCCTTTTGCGCGCTGGCGATGGCTTTCAGCAGGTTTTCGCAGGCCTGCGGATCGCTCAGCGGAAAAATCGCCAGCAGCCCATCACCCATGAATTTCAGGATCTCGCCACCGAATTCCTCGATGGGGTCGCACATGGCGTCGAAATAGCCGTTCAGGAGCTCGATCACGTCATCGCGCGGCCAAAGGTCGGAGATATGGGTGAAATTGCGCAGGTCACAGATCAGGATCGCCGCGCCCACCGTTATGCCGCTACCGCGTGTCGTGGCGCCGTTGAGAATTTTTTCGCCAGCATGCGGACCCACGTAAGTTTCCAAAAGGGTGCGTGTCATGCGGTTTTTGAGGCGTATTTCGCTGACCAGCGCCAAAGCCGGCAGCAGGTTTTTCAGGGCGGCGATTTCGCTGTCGGAAAAACCGCCTGGCTGGTCGCTTGAGAATGTCGCGACATGGCGCTTTCCAAAAGTGTGTTCGATCGGCCAGGCGCAATAATCCGTCAGCCCTTCGGCCCGCAGCTCTTCATAGATCGTATAACCGGGTTCATCGATGTCATCGCCGTTCAGCCGGTGGCGGACTTCGGTCGCACCCTGATGGATGTCGTTGATGGGACTGTTGAGATATTCGGGCGTACTCTCCGAGCCGTAACCATAGGTGGCGATTTCGGCGGTGGGCATACCGGCTTTCCACAGTATCCGAGCGCCAAGCCATTGCGGGTGGCGGATGCGAAAAGCGAGAACGCCCCTTGCGATGGAGATTCCGCTCTCCCGCAGTCTGCTGCAAAGCTCCACGAATATCTCGTCGATAAAACGCTCGTCCTTGGTGCCGGTGACGAGCCAGTCGAGAATTTCGGTCTTCTCTGCCGGCCACAATTCATCCAATGCTGAAGAAACCCGTTCTTCGGTGTTAAGGCTGAGTGTCATGGCAGGATTCCGGAGGTTGTTGCTGCTCTCGCACGGGCAGGGCACATGTCGAACTTCATCGACCATGGTCGCTCGTGAACCCCATGTGGTGCCGGATAACGAAAATGTTAAGAGAGGGCTTCGGAAAATCTTCCGGAAGATATTAACGGCCTCAGGCCACGCGCGCCGCCCGGATGTTCTCTTGAACATCGTCCCCGGCGGCGCTGAGATTTTTCGTGATCGCTACGGGCGATCAGATAACGGTTTCGACAGGAATATGCAGGGCGGCGGCAACGCGTCTGATACGCGATGGATCGCTGTCGGTGCCGTCTTCCAGTGCGTGGATTTCGGTGGTGGTGAGGCCGCAGGTGACGGCAAGCTGTTCGACAGTATAGCCGGCGAGTGTGCGCGCGGTCAGGACCTTTTTGGCAAAAGGAGCATCGGTTTCGTGATCGGAATTAAGTTCTGAGACTGAAATTGTCATTATTGCATCTCCCTGATGATGGACACTTAAATGCGGGCGGCAAAGAAAAGTTGCCGGGGCCGAATGCGACCGCGTTGCCGGAGAAGAAATCGTGCTGCAACGCAGCGAGGAACATAGACGCTTCGCCCACCTACGCAATAGTTAAATTTTGTTAAGATTCGTGATCGCCGCATTGCTGCGGCATTTTTAGTGGTGGAAACAGCCGGACGACAGGCAATTTTCCAGTTTCGGGCAGGCCGCATTTCAGAATGCCACGCTTAAAGCATGCCCCAGGCGCGAAAACGGCCGCGACCCGTAACTTCACGCAATTCCAGCTGATTGGCGAGCCCGATTGCGCCCTGGGGCGTGGTGCCGAGTTCCTTGACGATCATCGCCGCCGAAACCACCGGCCGGGAAACCACCAGCTCCACCAGTTCCGGCAAACGTGAGGATGAGCGCCGGCCGGTCAGCTTGCGCATCATGCGATCCCGCGCGTGGGTCAGCCGGTCATGTTCTTTCAAACTGGTCTGCGCCGCCTCGTAAAAACTGTCCAGAAGGGCGAGCAGCCGCTGTGTCTGGTTTCTGGCGTGTCGGCGCTCGCGCGGAACGGCGCGAAGGCCAGTGCTCAGTGCCGGCAGGTGATCGGGCGTCACGGCCCCCTCACGCAGAAAGGCGGCGGCCAGAAGCCGGCCGAGCCAGGGGCTGCGCTGCAACACCTCGATCATGTTCCAGGCGTCGAGCAGAATGGCGGTGCGAAGGATGGCCGGCAGTTCCGCCGTCCTTGCGTGCAGTTCCAGCCATTCTTTCAGTCGTTCGTCCTCGTCCCAGTCAGGCTCATTGATGATCGGATGGCCTTCCTGCCGCTGGTTCATGGGCGTGGGCATGTTACCGGCGGTAATCGCCTCAAGTGTCGCGGAGCTTCGCGCCAGCAGCGCATCCAGTTCGGAAAAAGCCCCGTCCAGCAGCGCTTCCCCAGCCGTCTCGCTCTCGTCGCTGCGGGCATGATCCCCGGTTTCCCTGGGAAGTGACACCTCGTCGGCTGCAAGTGTGGCTCTGCCCCGCAATCTGGAAAGGCCAGGGGCGGTGAGGGCCCAGCCGGCGGCATTGGAAAAGATCAGCCGCCTTGACCGCAAGATTCGGTGCGCCGCCGTCATTTCGTGGGTAGGCGCGCGCACGTCCATATGAGCGTCATGCAGGACCAGATCTTCCATATGGACGAGTTCGCCGTCGACCCACATGGAGGAAATCGCATCGGTGAAATCCTGCCTTTCGATGAAGCCGTGTTTCATCGGTGAGCGGCTGATCCTTTCATCCAGCCGCGCAAGCGCTTCGCCCGCACGGGCGGCGGCGATGAGAAGCTTTTCGATCTGGATGTCCGATATATCATAAATCATTGATATTTTTTAGTTTGAGCGCGCGCGGCTTACAAGACGGATTGCAATGGCCCGGTTCCACTTTTGCCGGTATCATCACCGAAGATCCTACTGCGCGGACCGGTATGGAGGGCCGGGATTCCCAGCGATGCAGGTCACTTGTGACGCTTCTACCGCATTGTTGCGATGCAGCATAAGCTTGCGCATTGCAACATGACGGGTATATACCCCCGCCAAGAGCGACAAATTATCACACCTTCCGTTCGCCCTTCCATCTCCAGACGAAGATGAATTGGAGTCAACCCGTGAATATTATGGCAAATGGTCCCGCCACCGCGCCGGATCAGAAAACCCGTTTGAAATCCATTATCGGCGGATCGGCGGGCAATCTCGTTGAATGGTACGACTGGTATGTGTATTCGGCCTTCACCCTTTATTTCGCACCGGTGTTCTTCCCTTCCGGAAACCAGACCGCCGAACTCTTGAGCGCAGCCGCCGTTTTTGCCGTCGGATTTCTGATGCGGCCGATCGGGGCCTGGTTTATGGGCACCTATGCCGACCGCAAGGGCCGCAAGGCCGGCCTGACCTTGTCCGTTACGCTGATGTGTCTCGGTTCTCTGCTGATCGCGATTACGCCTGGCCATGAGACGATCGGCATCGCCGCACCTGCCATTCTGGTTTTCGCCCGCCTTCTGCAGGGCATCAGCGTTGGCGGTGAATATGGCGCCAGCGCTACCTATCTCAGTGAAATGGCCGGCAAGAGCCGTCGCGGCTTCTTCTCGAGCTTCCAGTATGTAACGCTGATCTCCGGTCAGCTTCTGGCGCTGGCGGTGCTTCTGGTGCTGCAGCGGGTGCTGACGCCGGCACAGCTTGGCGACTGGGGTTGGCGTATTCCCTTCTTCATCGGCGGCATTCTGGCGATTGCGGTGTTTTATATCCGTCGTGGCCTTGCCGAAACGCAGTCCTTCGAAAATGCCAAGGCCGGTGGTGATGCCGACAAGCCGAAATCCAGCGGATGGGCGCTGTTCAAGCACTATCCGCGGGAAGCGCTGATGGTCATGGCGCTGACATCAGGCGGCACGCTCGCCTTTTACGCTTACACGACCTATCTGCAGAAATTCCTCGTCAACACCTCGGGTTTCAGCAAGGAAAGTGCGACCGAAATTACCACGGCGGCGCTTTTCGTCTTCATGCTGTGCCAGCCGCTTGCCGGTGCGCTGTCCGACAAGGTCGGCCGCAAACCGCTGATGGTGGGCTTTGGCATTCTCGGCACGCTGTTTACCTACATCATCTTCACCACGCTGGCGACGACGACCGATCCGATCATGGCTTTCGCCCTCGTTCTGGTCGGCCTGCTGATCGTTACCGGCTACACCTCCATCAATGCGGTGGTGAAGGCGGAAATGTTCCCGGCCCATATCCGCGCGCTCGGCGTGGCGCTGCCCTATGCGCTGGCGAACACCATTTTTGGTGGAACGGCAGAGTTCGTGGCTTTGAAGTTCAAGCAGATCGGCCATGAAAACTGGTTCTTCTGGTATGTGACGATCATGATTGCACTGTCGCTGGTGGTCTATGTGAAGATGCGCGATACGCGCGATCACAGCCATATCCACGAGGATTGAGCGATACATCCAGACGACAAAAGCCCCGTCCTTCTGACGGGGCTTTTGCTTTCAGTACCTTCAGGCAATTTCGACGGGAAGAACCACACGGGCCTCGAAGCCGTCTTGCCGGCCGGGTGCCGGTGAAGAAAGCACCAATTCGCCGCCGGTCTGCTCCACCAGGCTTTTGACGATCGCAAGGCCAAGTCCGGTGCCATCCGCCTTGGTCGGGCCTCGGGCAAAACGGGTCGTCAGTTTGGGCAACAGCGCCCTGTCGATTGCCGGTCCGGAATTGATGATGCGGACCGTGCCGTCCTGTTCGGCGAAAACCTGCACCGGGCTTCCCGCCGGGCTGTGGATCAGGGCGTTTTCGAGAAGGTTTCGAACGATGATGCCGAAGGCGTCCGCGCCTATCCTGCAGGGCAGGCCGTCCTCACAGTGATTGGTGAAGCGGATGCGGGATTTGCCTATCGCCGTTCTCACCATGTCATCGATGACGAGTTCGAGAATGGGGATGACGTCATTCGCCGTATCGGTCACGCCGATCCTTGCTTCGGCCCGCGACATCTGCAGCAGCTTTTCGGCGAGATGGCCAAGGTGTTGCAGGGATTTTTCGATATTCTCGACGCGCGGCGCAAGTTCCGGCGGAATATCGGCATGCAGCCGCTGCGCCTGCGCCAGCGCGCCGGCAATTGGCGTGCGCAATTCGTGGGCGCTGTTGGCGGTGAATTCCCGCTCCGCCTCGATTGCCGATCGCAGCCGCCCAAGCAGCAGATTGACCGAACGGGCGATGGGATGCAGTTCACCGGGAAAAGGCTGTGTTTCGAGCGGCGCAAGATTGCCGCCATCCTTTTTGCCGATCTCGTCGCGCAGGGTCTGTATCGGTTGCAGGGTCCTGCGCACCACCACGATGACGGCGAAGATGCTGGCGGGAATGAGGATGAGTACGGGCAAAAGCAGCGCGCTGCCCGCTTCCTCGATCGCCTCGCGCCGGTTGGCGAAGGCATCGGCGACCTGCAGGAAATAATTACCGTCCGGCGTTACAGCCGTGTAGATGCGCTGCGTCGCTGTTTCAGAAAAACCGGGGTCGAGTGAGACTTCGAAAGGCTCCGTCGAACTGTCATGCGAATGCAGAACGACCTGTCCTTCGCGGTCGCGCACCTGATAGGTCAGATATTCCGCGCCTTCCGCCGAAGGGTTGAGCTTGCGGGAGGCGGGGGCCGTGTTGTTTTCCCTGAGATCGTCGGCCAGAAGCGGCAGCAGCCTTTCGGCGGTCTCCTGCACGCCGGCATCGAAAATCTCGGCAAATTCGTCCTGCATCACCATGACGCCCAGCCCGCAGGCGAGGAGCCAGGATATGGCGACGACGCTGGTCAACGCCGTCACGAGCTTGCGGGTCATGCTGGTCGGTCTGGCCATTTCTGCCTGCTTGTTGTTTGCTTGCTTGCCGTCTGGCCTTTCTGCCGTCTGGCTCACTTGATCGTGTAGCCGACGCCGCGCACGGTCTCGACGCGGTCATGGCCGATTTTCTTGCGCAGCCGGCTGATATAGACCTCGACCGTGTTGCTTTCTATTTCCGCACCGAATTCGTAAAGCGTATCGTGCAGCTGGGCTTTCGAGACCACGGCGCCGGGATGTTCGACCAGCTTTTCCAGCACGGCCCATTCGCGGGCGCTGAGCGTCTGCGCCGTTCCATCGACCGTGATATTGCGCGCCACCTGGTTGATCTCGATGCCGGGCAGGCGGATGACGGGCGCCGAGCGACCCTCGTAACGGCGCGAGACCGCCAGCATGCGCGCCGAAAGCTCATCGAGGTCGAAAGGCTTGACCAGATAGTCGTCCGCCCCGGCATTCAGCCCGGCAATCCGGTCGGAAACCTGATCATGTGCCGTCAGGATGATCACCGGTGTAGCGTCATCGCGCTTGCGCAGCGCTTGCAGAAGGGTGATGCCTTCGCCATCCGGCAGGCGCATGTCGAGCAGGATCAGGCCATAAGCCATGGTCAGCGTTGCCGCCATGGCGTCGCCCAACGTCTTGAACCAGTCAACAGCATGGCCGGCCGCTGCGACATGGTCCCGCAACGCTTCTCCAAGCACATGATCGTCTTCAACAAGCAGAACCCGCAAGACAGCTCCCTTTATCGCGTCGTCCTGCGTATCGCTTTCACGGGATAAGCGTCAAGCACTGTCTGTTCAGCTGTTCTGGCGCTGGGTGCAGCCGCCAAACACATCCAGCGAGGGATCGTAGACGGAAGTGGAGACATTCATCATGCCAAGAATGCTGTGGAAATAATTGTCGTGGGAGCGTCCACCCTCTGCGGCACTTTTTGCAAGGCAGGCCCGGTTGAGCCCCATGGATTTGGCGAAGTCATCGTCGAACCAGACGAGAAACGGCACATGGGTCTGCTGGTCGGGGGCGAGCAGATAGGGTGCGCCATGCAGGTAGACGCCGTTCTCGCCAAGCGATTCGCCGTGGTCCGACGCATAGATCATGCCGGTTGCCAGCTTGTCGGAGCGTGCTTTCAGTTTGTCGATCACTGTCGAGAGGAAATGGTCGGTGTAGAGAAGCGTGTTGTCATAGGAATTGACGATCTCGGCATCGCTGCAATTGCCGAGCTCGGCGGTGCGGCAATCCGGGGTGAATTTGCGGAATTCGTCGGTATAGCGCAGATAATAGGTCGGTCCGTGGCTACCCATCTGGTGCAGCACGATGACGCTATCCTTCGTGACGTTGTTGAGCCAGGCGTCGAGCTTGTCGAAGAAGATATCGTCGCGGCATTCTCCGCCGGTGCAGAAGCGGCTGTCATTCGTGGAGGGCAGGTCGAAATAGGGGATACGGTCGGCGACATTCTTGCTGCCGGTGTTGTTGTCCAGCCATGTCGCACTGACACCGGCGTGGACGAGGACGTCCATGACGTTTTCATTCGCGAGTGCCTTGCTATGGCTATATTGCGAACGGGGGAATTTCGAGAACATGCAGGGAATGGACATCGCCGTCGCGGTGCCGCAGCTGGTCGTGTTGGGGAAATAGATCACGTCGCGCTTGGCCAGTTCCGGATTGGTGTCGCGCCCATAGCCGTTCAGGGAAAAATTCGCGGCGCGAGCGGTCTCACCCGCAACGATGACGGTGATGCGCGGCTTATGGACACCTCCAGCTGCGGGAAGAACCTTAGCGTCCTTACCGATTGGGCTGACCTGTATTTCGGCTTCCTGGCCGGCCTGCGTGAAATAATGGACGGCGGACATCATCGGCGACAAGGGGTTGACGCTTTTGACGATATCCTTGTGCTGACGGATGGCTGTGGTGAATGTCTTTGAATTCGCAAAACTGATGATGCCGACGATGCCGAGGCACACCAGGATGCTGATGGTGTTCCACAAAAGCTTGTCGAGGATAGGCCGATGCCGAACGCGGATGGCGGCGATGACGATGGACGGTACCAGTCCGTAAATCGCCATGTGCCAGACAAAGCCGGGGGTGATCAGATTGCCCGCTTCCGCCTGCGTGGTTTCCATGGCGTTGCGGATCATGTCGCTGTCGATGACGACGCCGTAACGGTCCATGAACCAGGAGGCGGCGGCGGCCGCAAATATGACGAAGACCAGAAACGGCTTGATGAGATATTTGGCGGAAAAAATGGTGATGAGGGCGCCGAAAAGCGCCGCCATGGCGACATAAAGCGCAACGATGGCAACCGGATAAGCGGAAAGATAGGTGTGAACCTTCGACCAGAATGTCTGGTTCATGAAAAACAGCAGATAGGCCGCCGTCAGCAGGCTGAGCGGCACGCTGCCGATTTCCGGACGATACGATTCAAATCCTGTCGCTTTCGCGGTAAAAAGAGCCAATGCTAGGTCCACCAGTTTTTAAATATGCCGGCGGTGGCGGAAAACGAGCAAAACGTCCCGTTCACGCTGCCGCATGGGCCGATTGATGGCGGATGCGTTATTTAGCTGACATCAACCTGAAAGCTTTGTCATGAAATTGTCATATGAAGGCTCTCACGGCCGGAGAAGCTACACCTTCGCGGAGAATACGGCGCTTGAAGGCTTCGGGATCGGCGGCGGCGTCCGTTATGTCGGAAAGCGCTATGGCGATGCCGCCAATACCTTCGAGATGAAGGGTCTCGCCCTGTTTGATCTCTGTGTGCATGACGAGAAGAACGGCTATCGCGCCTCGCTTATGGTACAAAACTTGACTGATAAAGAATATATTTCTAGTTGCTCCACTTTCGGATGCTATTACGGTGACGGAAGAACGGTCATGGGCAAGCTGACCTATCGTTGGTGACGCCATTATCAAGTGAAGCAGCAGGGGCATGACGCGCAAGGATCGATGGATGTCACCCCTTTGGGGGCGGCGGGAATTTTTAGGCCTGCTCGCCGCGTCTGCCTTTGCCGGCAAGGCGGTGGCCGCAACCCCGCGCATCGCCGCAATCGACTGGGCCATGCTCGAAACCTCCGTGGCGCTCGGCGTCATGCCGGTGGCGGCAACCGAGCTAATCCAGTTCAGGGCCGGTGCGGTTGAGCCGGAAATCCCTGAAAGCGTCGTTGATCTCGGTCTGCGCGGCGCGCCGAATTTCGAGCTTCTGCAATTGACCCGGCCGGATCTCATCCTGATTTCGCCTTTCTACACGCGCTACACCGGCAGGCTGGAAGCGATTGCGCCGGTCTTCTCGCTGCCCTTCTACGTGAAGGGCGAGCCGCCTTTCGCAAAGGCGCTGGCGGCGGTCTCCGCCCTTGGCGAGAAGCTCGGCAGGGCCGATGAGGCGCGCAGGGTTCTGGGCGAAACGGAAGCGGCGCTGCAAGCCATGCGGACCCGCCTTGCCGGTTTTTCCGCGCGGCCGACCTATGTGATCAACATCGGCGACGCCCGGCATTTTCGCGCTTTTGGTGCCGATAGCATGTTCGGGGATGTGCTTGGCCGGCTGGGGCTCGCCAATGCCTGGGTGGATCGCTCGCAATTCACCTTCGCGGCGCCGGTGCCGCTCGAAAATCTCGCCGCTTCGCCCGATGCGAGCATCGTCATCGTCTCCGATATTCCGGTGGAGGCCCGTGAGAGCCTGCGCAACAGCGCCATCTGGCGGGCCCTTCCGGCCGTGCGGGAAAACCGGGTGGTCATGCTCGGCAATGTCGGTCCCTATGGCGGCATGACCGCCGGTATGCGTTTTGCACGGCTTCTGACCGAGGCGCTGGCGGCGCAGGGAGAAGCTCTGTGACCGCGCGGCCTCTCCAGCTTTTCTTCGGGCTTCTGTTCGTTCTGGCCTGCGGGCTTTCTCTGCATGCCGGCTTGCAGCGGCTGCCTTTCGGCGCATGGCCCGGCCTGCCGTTCGATGCCGCCAACCTGTCGATGGATCAGGTGATTTTCGCCTTCAGCCTGATGCCGCGCGCAGCTGTCGCCATTCTGGCGGGCGCGATGCTCGGCCTGTCGGGTGCGCTTTTCCAGCAATTGTTGCGCAATCCGATTGCCGACCCCTCGACGCTCGGCATTTCCGCTGGCGCGCAGCTGGCTATCGTCATCGCCACCCTGTTCTTTCCCTCGGTGCTGGATGGTAACCGCGCCTTCGTGGCCCTCACTGGCGCTGCCGCCGCCGCCGGCATTGTTTTTCTTCTCGGCTGGCGACGGTCCTTCGAGCCGGTGACCATGGTGGTATCAGGACTTCTCGTCGGCATAACCGCCGCCTCCGTTTCTGCGGCGCTGACGCTGGCGCAAGGCGAATATCTGATGTCGCTCGTTGTCTGGAACGGCGGCTCGCTCAGCCAGCAGGATTGGTCGAATGCCTTTTCACTCGCCTTCCAGCTCCTCGTGGGCCTTGTCCTCACCGGCTTGCTGATAAGGCCATTGACGGTTCTCGGTCTCGGTGATGCCGGCGCGCGATCGCTCGGCGTATCGCTGTTTTCGATCAGGCTGGCGGTTGCGGCCGTTGCGGTCGCGCTGGCCGCCTTCGTTGCTGCAGCGGTCGGCCTCGTCAGCTTCATCGGCCTTGCCGCACCGGCGCTCACCCGGGCGCTCGGCGTGCGGCGGTCTTCCTCCGTGCTCCTGGTTTCCCCACTGCTGGGCGGGCTGCTGCTCTGGTTCTGTGATGGTCTCGTTCAGCTTCTGGCAAGCACGACGGCCGAAGTTTTCCCAACAGGCGCGGTGACGGCGCTGATCGGTGGGCCGCTGCTTCTGTGGCTGTTGCCGAAAATCCGGCCGACGGACGTCCATCGCAGCCAGGGCGGCGATGTTGCGGCAAGACGCCGGCTTGCTGCGCTGCTGCCAGTGCTTGTGATCATGGCCGTGTTGATCTTTGCAGCGCTTGCCATCGGCAAAGGCCCAGATGGCTGGACACTGCTGGGTGCCGGTGATCTGCAAAGCCTTCTACCCTTCCGCTGGCCGCGGCTGGTGGCGGCCATGGCCGCCGGCGGTCTTCTGGCCATGGCGGGCGCGCTTCTCCAGCGGCTGACCGGCAATCCCATGGCAAGCCCGGAGGTGATCGGCGTCAGCGGCGGCGCAGGCCTCGGTTTTGCCGCTGCCATCACGATTTTTCCGGCGGCTGGCCTCTTTGAACTGTTCGCGGGCGCTGGCATCGGCTCGGCGGCGGTCATGACCCTCGTGCTGATCTTTGCGGTGCGCCGGTATCTGGCGCCTGAAAAAATACTGCTTGCGGGCATTGCCGTCAGTTCTCTCTGCTCGGCCGTGCTTTCGGCCCTGCTTGCCATTGGCGACCAGCGTGCCTGGCAGATTCTTGCCTGGCTCAGCGGTTCCGGTTCGACTGCAACACCGGCTTCGGCGATATTTCTTGCGGTGCTTTCCGTCGTTCTTCTTTCAGCTGCGCTGTCGGTGACGCGCTGGCTGACGATCCTGCCGCTTGGCCGGGATGTGCCGATTTCCCTCGGGCTGCCGCTCAGTCTCGCGCGCATTGCTGTCATTGCGGTGGCCGGCATCGCCACTGGTGCTGCATCGCTGCTTGTCGGTCCCCTGAGCTTCGTCGGGTTGATGGCGCCGCATATCGCGCTTCGCGCCGGCTTCACCACGCCGCGCGACCATCTGTTCGCTTCTTTCCTTTTCGGAGCCGTACTGATGGCGCTTTCCGATCTCGGGGCGCGAACGGTCACCTTTCCCTATGAATTGCCGCTCGGGCTTTTTGCGGCTCTGGCCGGTGCGCCCTACCTGATCTGGCTGTCAGGCAGGCGCGAATGATGTGTCTGAGCATTTACGGAGATGAAAACCATGGGTGAGGCAGCGCTTGCCGCCGGCTACGACGATACCCCGCTTTTTTCATTGGATGGGGTGACGATGGAGGTACCCGGCCGAACATTGCTGCAGCCGCTGACGGCAAGTTTTGCGACCGGCAAGACCATCGGCCTGATCGGTCACAATGGTTCGGGAAAATCGACGCTGCTCAAGATTCTCGCGCGGATTCAGGAGCCGACAGCGGGTAGTGTGTCGTTTGAGGGAAAGGCGTTGGGTGCCTGGGGTAACCGGGAATTTGCGCGAAAGCTCGCCTATCTGCCGCAATATACGCCAGCCGCCTCCGGCATGCTCGCCAAGGAGCTGGTGGCGCTCGGTCGTTATCCCTGGCATGGCGCGCTCGGCCAGTTCACCAAGGCGGATCAGGAGAAGGTGGACGAGGCCATCGAGCTGACCGACACCGTGGCATTCCGCGACCGGCTGGTGGACACGCTTTCCGGTGGCGAGCGCCAGCGCGTATGGCTGGCCATGCTGGTTGCCCAGAATGCCGAAAGCCTGCTGCTGGACGAACCGATATCGGCGCTTGATCTCGCACATCAGATCGAAGTGTTGTCGCTGGTGCAGAGATTGTCACGTGAAAAGGGTCTCGGTGTCATCGTGGTGCTGCACGATGTCAACATGGCGGCACGCTTCTGCGACGAGATCGTCGCCCTGCATTCCGGTAATCTGATTGAAAGAGGAACCCCGCAGGAGATCATGACGCCAGAGGCGCTGGAGCGGATCTATGGGGTGCGCATGGATGTCATGACGCATGCTGCCACCGGCTTGCCCGTCGCGCTGCCGCTTTGAGTTTGTTGCAGCAAAACAACGCCTGAAAGCGCTTGTTGTTGACAGTAATTTTCAACGCATTTTCCGCCCTAACAATGTCTTAATGGCACCCTACCGCCATTAGACATTGTTAACCGCTTTGCTTTCCTTGCATCCAATTAAGTTGTTTTGGATCGATTTCAGGGAACAAACGTTAACAGTGCGGAATTCAATATCCGGAGAGGGCAAGAAGGGCTGCTGCGGGTAGGACTAAAACAGGAGAAAATAAGATGAAAAAGGCTGTTGCCGTAACTTTTGCCGCATTGACGATGGGCCTCGGTGGGGCTGCATCCGCACTGGCTGCCGACCTTGCGAGATACGAATCCGCTCCGCAGGAGCAGGACGACCGCAACGGCGTCAAGATCGGTTATCTGAGCTGCGATATCGGCGGTGGTGTCGGTTATGTTCTCGGTTCCGCCAAGGAACTGGACTGCACCTTCCAGTCCACGATGGGCGCACGCCGCACCGACCATTACACCGGCGCCATCCGCAAGATGGGCGTTGACCTCGGCTTCACCACGCAGGGCCGTCTGGTCTGGGCCGTTTTCGCTCCGACCGCCGGTTACCACCGTGGTTCGCTCGGCGGCCTTTATCAGGGCGCAACGGCTGAAGTCACCGTTGGTCTCGGCGTTGGCACCAACATCCTCGTTGGCGGCACCTCCGGTTCCATCCAGCTGCAGACGGTCAGCGTGACGGGTCAGGTTGGTCTCAACCTTGCTGCCACCGGCACCTCGGTTACGCTGACGGCCATGAACTGATCGGCGAAGCGCCCGGTGCTTTGACCGGGCATTCTGTCGCATGTCAAAAAACGCCCTCTTCGTTGTCAGACGGGGAGGGCGTTGTATTATCCGGGGCATGATTTCCATATTCAGACATATTGCGGCAGCGACCGTATTTTCCCTCGTCGCGGTGAGCGCCTTTGCCGAAGGCGATGCGGCTCATGGGGAAAAAGTTTTCAGCCGCTGTTCCACCTGTCACAGTGCCGATACGCCGCGCACCCGCATGGGTCCGCATCTGATGGGTGTGGTCGGCAGGCCGATGGCTTCCGTGGCCGATTACGGCCATTATTCGCAGGCGCTAAAGGATGCCGGCGCGGCTGGCCGGGTCTGGACGGAAGACGAACTGCAGAAATTCATTGCCAGCCCGAAGAAGGCGATCCCGGGAAATGCGATGCGTTTTTTCGGGCTGTGGAGCGAAACAGATATAACGGACCTGATCGCCTATCTGAAAACGCATCCCCTGCCACAATAATCGTCAGAGCGGCGCTTCCGCGACGATCTCTTCCGCCTCTTCAAAGCTCATCGCCATGACCTTCGCGCCGATCTCGAAGCCGAAGCCATTGCGGGCGAAGGCGGAAAACTCCTTGCCCTTGCGCTTCTCGTCGAGTTCGACACGGCGAAACGGCCCGAAGGCGCGCTTGCGCGCGAAGATGACGGCGGCGACCAGATCGTTGGTCTCCTGCAACGCGGCCGTTGCCGTTTCCCGTGCTATGCCCTTGATCTGAAGTTTCTGCGCCAGCCCACGTTTCGATTTGCCGCTGCGCTGGCCGCTCCGCACAGCAATTTCCGCATAGGCCGTATCATCAAGCGCCTTGATGCCATAAGCGAATGTCACGGCAAATTCGCCGAGCGCCTTCACCTGCGCCGGGCTGATCTCCTCGAATTTTTCCCGCGCTTTGCGCATGATGGCGTCGCGCAGCTGCTTTTCCGTCATCATCCGCTGTTCCAGCCGGTAAAGGGCGGAATTGCGCGCCCAGGACAGCATGCGGCTGGTGGGTTCAACGGCCGGCGCTTCGCCGTCGAACTCCATGTCATCAGTCAGGAAGGGGCTGGAATCGTCACTCATGCCGCATTTATAACGCGGCAAAGCCGTCTTGCCAGTTCCTTCGCGGTCTGAATTTTACGGTTTCAGCGTCTCAGGGTGTCTGCGCACCGGTTGCGGCCACATATACCGAATAGAGTGATTTCGTTGCGGTGATGAACAGCCGGTTCTTTTTCGGGCCGCCAAAGGTGAGGTTTGCAACCGTCTGCGGCACCTTGATCTTGCCGATGAGCGTGCCATCAGGCGCAAAGCAGTGAACGCCATCACCGGCGCTGGTCCACAGATTGCCGGACGTATCCAGGCGGAAGCCGTCCGGAAGGCCATTGTCGAGGTTGCAGAATTCCCGGCCGTTGGCGAGCTTCGCGCCGTCCACCACGTCGAAGACGCGGATATGACGCGGGCGGGTGACATCATGGCTGTAGGAACTGTCGGCAACGTAGAGCTTCGTTTCATCGGGCGAAAAAGCAAGACCGTTCGGCTGCATGAAGTCGTCGATAGCGACCGTTACCTCTCCTGTTGCGGGATCGAGCCGGTAGACATTGCGCGTCTTCTGTTCCGGCTCGGCCTTGTATCCCTCATAGTCGGAGAGGATGCCGTAAGTGGGGTCGGTGAACCAGATGCTGCCATCGGATTTCACCACCACATCGTTGGGTGAATTGAGCCGCCTTCCGCCAAAGCTGTCAGCGAGAACGGTGATCGAGCCGTCGACCTCGGTACGGGTAACGCGGCGGCCGCCATGTTCGCAGGAAACCAGTCGTCCCTGCCGGTCGCGCGTGTTGCCATTGGTGAAGTTGGAGGGATGGCGGAACACCGAGACACCGCCATCCGGCACCCAGCGCAGCATGCGCTGATTGGGAATGTCGCTAAACAGCAGGCAGTTCAAATCGGCAAACCATACCGGCCCTTCGGCCCAGCGGCAGCCGGAATAAAGCTCTTCCAGCTCGGCATTACCGACGATCAGATGGCGGAAGCGGTCATCGTGGATTTCGTAAGGGGATGTGTTGTCTGTGGTCATGAGCGTGGTCCGCTTGTGGGCTTGTTGTTTGGGGTCAGCGCGTGGCCTTGGGGCCGCTTGCCAGAAGAATGACTGATATGATGATGAGGCCGGTGAGGATGAGGCGGATGCCGGCGCCGAAACCATAGGTGTTCAGCATCGAAACCACCAGGAACATGAAGAGCGAGGCGCCCCAGATGCCGGGAACGTTGGAGTCACCACCCGCCACCGCCGTGCCGCCGATGACGACGACGGCAATCGACATCAGCAGATATTCGGATCCCATGTTGAGCGCCGCCCCGCCGGAAAAACTGGCGAGAAGATAACCGGCAATCGCTGCCAGCACCGCGCAGAGCACATAGGTGACGAAACGGGTGCCATCCACCGGAATGCCGGTCATGCGGGCGGCAAAGGTGCTTTGGCCGATAGCGGAAATCCAGCGGCCGTAAAACGAACGGTCGAGCAGCAGCCATGCGATAACCGAGAGGAGAAGCGCCACGAGTGCGACGTTTGGAATGCCGAAAGAGCTGGAGATGGCGAAAGTCGCCAATGTTTCCGGCGGCTTGATGCGAAGGCCGCGATTTGACCAGATGGCGATGGATTGCACGATGAAGCTCATCGACAGCGTCGCGATGATCGGCGGGATGCGCAGGAGCTTGATCAGCGCATAATTGCCGATGCCAATGGCGATGCCAATCAGGATGGCGATCAGCAGTCCCGGCAGGATGAGACCGTCGGACACATCCATGAATTTCAGCGCCAGCGTGCCTGATAGCGTCATTGTTGCGGGAACGCAGAGGTCGATATTGCCCGGCCCGAGCGTGATGACGAACATCTGGCCAATGCCGACGATGACGGAAAAGGCCGCGAAGGTGAGCGCCGCATGCGACAGCCCGAAGGAACTTGCGCCGCCGGTGAAGAGCACGGTGACGATCCACACGGCAGCCGTTGCGGCGAACGACCAGATCCATGGTTTTTTCGAGAGGGACGACAGTCCGTTCATTGGTTTTTCTCCCGCTTTTCAAGACGGTTGAGCAGGATGCGCAGCGCCAGCACGATGATCAGGATCGCGCCTTGCGCGCCGATCTGCCAGTCCGGCGAAATGCGCATGAAGGACAGGAAAGAGCCGGCAAGCGTCAGCGTCAGCGCGCCGATGACAGCGCCGACGGGTGAAACCCTTCCGCCGACGAATTCGCCGCCGCCCAGAATGACACCGGCAATCGACAGCAGCGTGTAACGCAGGGCGATATTGGCGTCGGCCGCGGTCGTCAGTCCGACAAGGGCGATGCCCGACAGCACCGCGAAGAAACCGGCGAGCGCAAAGGTGGCAGCGCGGATGCCGACCACCGACCAGCCGGAACGCTCGACGGAGCGGAAATTGCCGCCGACACCGCGCATCAGCACACCGAAAGAGGAGCGCATGACGATGTAATGGGCAACGACCGCGATCAGGATGCTGGCGACGATGGCGATCGGCACCAGCGGCGGTTTGGCTGTCATCAGCGCCCGGATGAAGGCGGGCGCCTGGCCGCCGGGCGAGGGCAGGATGAGCACGGCCAAACCGCCCCAGACGAAACTCATGCCGAGTGTGACGACGATTGAGGGCAGGGCGCGGATATGGATGATGGCCCCGAGTGCGGCATAAACCGCAATCGCGCCGGCAAAGATCGCAATGCCGAGAAGCGGCGTCGTCTGCAGGAAGGTGGCGGTGACACAGGCGCAGAAACTGACGAAAGTGCCCATCGACAGGTCGAGATCGTTGACCGACATGATCAGCATCTGGGCAATGGTGGCAAGTGCGATAGGCACTGCCAGATTGAACAGCAGGTTCATGCCGTTATAGCTCATGGCGCGCGGTTGCATGTAGAAGACGGCGGCGAGCAGGAAGGCAAGCGAGGCGGCGGGAATGATGAGGCGAAGGGCGCTGGCGGAGAGTTTCATGCGTGGTCTTCTCCGGCAAAGGAAGCGGCCAGCACATTCTGCTCGGTGATGTCATCGCCGACGAGTTCCGCCTGAATGGCGCCGTCGCGGAAGACATAGACCCGGTCACAAAGGCGGATTTCGTCCATTTCGGTGGAGTACCAGATGAAGGTGCGGCCATGAGAGGCTTCGGTTCTCAAGATGTCGTAGACCTCCTGTTTGGTGCCGATATCGACGCCGCGCATCGGGTCGTCCATCAAAACGGTGCTGGCGGTGGTGGCAAGCGCGCGGGCGAAAAGCACTTTCTGCTGGTTGCCGCCGGAGAGGGATAGGATCTTGTTGCCCATATCAGGCGTGCGGATTTCGATGCGCTGTTTCCACTGCGCGCCAAGTTCCATTTCCCTTGTCCGGTCCACCATGCCTGCCGATGAAATATCCCTGAGCGAGGCGATGGAAAGGTTCTTCAGGATGCTCCAGAGCGGGAAGGTGCCGTTCAGACTGCGGTCGCCCGCCACGAAGGCGATATCGGTCTTTCGCGAAGGCAGCCAGCTGCTGTTCTGCGCGAGATAAAGATCGAGCAATGCTTCGGTCTGGCCATGGCCGCCGAGGCCGGCAAGGCCGATGATCTCGCCGCGAAAGGCCTCGAAGGCGAGGCCTTCACCGCGCCGCGCCGGCATGGAGAGCACCTTTTCGCCTGCCTTGCGGCCTTCTCCCTGCCGCCTGTCCTGTTCCTTGACGACGCTGCCCATGGCTTCGACCAGCGAGCGGGTGGTAAATTCCGCAGCCTTCCGGTCGGCCACCACCCGACCGTCCTTCATCACCACGATACGGGTGGCGGTGGAGAGAATTTCGCCGAGAATATGCGAGATCAGCAGCACCGAGCCGCCCTCGCGCACGAAACGGCGGACATACTCCATCAGCTGCTCTGCAAGGCCGGCATCTAGCGAAGACGTCGGTTCATCGAGGATCACCAGTCTCGGCGCCTGCGGAATGCGGCAGAAATTGATGGCGATTTCCACCATCTGCCGTTCGGCGATGGATAGTTCGGAAATCGTCAGTTCACAATCGATGCCATGGCCGGGGAAAATTTCGTCCAGGGTCTGCCGGATCGTCGTCAGTGCCCGGCTGCGCCAGTTCCGGCCGCCGATTGCAGCATGCATGATGCGGACATTTTCGCTGATCGTGAGGTTCGGGCAGAGCGACAGCTCCTGAAACACACAGCGCACGCCATTGGCACGGGCGGCCGCGATACCGTGGCGGTTCTGGTCGCCCCGATAGGAAATGGAACCCTCATGCGGTGTCAGCCCGCCATTGATAACGTTGACGATGGTGGATTTTCCCGCGCCGTTATGGCCGACGAGCCCGAGGCATTCCCCGGCACAGATGATGAGATCGGCCCCGTCCAGCGCCTTGACCGCGCCGAACACGACCTTCACGCCGCGCGCGGCGACGACCTCTTCCGCCTCGATGATGTCATTCATGAGCAATTACGCCAGTGATCTGAAAATCGGATAATAGTGTTGGCTGCTGCGGCGTCCGTTTCCGGAGCGCCGCAGATATCGGTTGTGAACCGGCCCGCTTATTTGGCGGCGATGGCCTTCTGCGCATCCGCCTGCGAATATTCCACATTCGCCACGCCACCCTTCTGGGTCGTCTTCAGGTTTTCCTCAAGATTACCCTGATCGATACGCAGGAAGGGAACGGTCAGATCCTTCTTCACATCCTTGCCGTCGAGGATCTGCTGCGCCACCCAGAAAGCCAGCGTCGAGACGCCGGGGGCGATGGAGACGGACATGGTCTCGTAACCGCCCGCATCCTTCTGCTGTTTCCACCATTGCAGCTCGTCTTCGCGGTTGCCCATCACGATGGTCGGCGTCGGGCGCTTGGCGGCGGCGAAAGCCTGTGCGGCACCGTAACCGTCACCGCCCTGCGTCACCACGGCGGCAACTTCGGGAAGGCTTGGCAGGATGCCGGCAACGGCGCGCTGTGCCACATCCTGCGCCCAGTCGCCATTGACCGAACCGACAATCTTGAACTGCGGGTTCTTGGCGACACCGGCGGCAATGCCGGCATGGATTTCATCATCCACCGAAACGCCTGCAAGACCGCGGATTTCGAGCAGATTGCCGCCCTTCGGCATGGCCTTGGCCAGATAGTCGATCTGGCTTTCACCCATCGCCTTGAAATCCACCGCGATACGCCATGCGCAGGGTTCGGTGACGATGCCGTCGAAGGAAACGACGGTGATGCCGGCGTCGCAGGCTTCCTTCACAGCGCCGTTAAGGGCGGTGGGGGAGGCGGCGTTGATGACGATGGCGTCATAACCCTGCAGAATGAGATTCTGGATTTGCGCCGCCTGTTCGGTCGCCTGGTTTTCGGCGGTTGTGAAGGCGTCGGCGCTCGCGACCTGCTTGTCGGCGACCGCCTGCTTGGTGATCTTGTCCCAGCTGGTCAGCATTGCCTGACGCCAGGAATTGCCTGCGTAATTGTTCGAAAGCGCGATTTTTTTTGCCGACGTATCGGCATGAGCGGTGATCGGCAAGGCTGCGCACGCGACAGCGGCCGACGCCAGAAGCATCTTCCTGAAAGCCATTGATTTTCCTCCCTGGTGGCTTGCCCTTTCGGGTCCGGAACCCTCACCCGCCGCAAATCTCCTCGGCAGCAGACGAAATCCCGTTGCACTGGAGCTCCGTTCCCCAGTACAAGCGAGAATGACCAAGAAGATTTGGCTTGTATAGGCGGATCACGGCAATCTTCCTGCGGGTTTCCGCAGAAAGCATGCGGGAACCCGCAGGACGAACCGGCCTTGCCCGGCGCAGAATGGATGATGCGGCATTCCGAAGGGTCATCTCAGCCGCAATGGTCGAAGGCAGGCGCTTGGGAGGGTGCCCGCACATGTTGGATACGCCGAAAAGCGCTCTGTTTCACCACTATATGGGCATTTCGCGGCTGCTCGCCGGGCAGCTGGAATTCAATGCCATCATTCAGGCGGTTGCCACCGAGATCAGCCATATCATCCCGCATGACCATATGGATGTCTGCATCAAGCAGCTGGATGACAAGTACCATATTGCCTATGAGAGCGGTCTGGTCAGTGCGTGGAGCCGGCAGCCGCCCGCCCTTCTGACCGGTAGCCCGATCCGGTCCCTGCTATCAGGTGCGGTCGAATATCTTTTGAGCGGCGATGCCTGCGCCGATCCGCGCTTTCACTTCGAAGGTTCGTTTTCGAGCCCGATCATCGAACTTGGCCTGCACAGCCGCCTGCATGTGCCGATGAAGGTGCATGGCGATATCATCGGCGCGCTCAGCTGTTCGTCACACCAGTCGGACGCCTATGGGGTGGAGGATGTCGCCAATGCCCGCGCGGTTGCGGATTTGCTGGCGCCCTATTTCTACGCCATCCGTGCCGCCGAACAGGCCAAGCGTTCCGCCATCGAGGAGGCGCGCGCCAATGCTCGCGAAGAGGGCCTGCGGCTGGGTGCCCTGCAATTGACCGAGGCGCTGGAGGCCGAACGGCAGCGCATCGGCATGGATCTTCATGACCAGACGCTGGCGGATCTCACACGGCTGGCGCGGCGCATCGAGCGCATGAGCCATGCTTCCGATGTTTCGGGCGAGATGCTGGAGCCGGTGGTGCGCAGCCTGCAGCATTGCATGCAGGACCTGCGTGAAATCATCGAGGAGGCAAAACCCTCCATCCTGCAATTGTTCGGCGTCGTGCAGGCGATCGAGACCTATGTGGACCGCTCCGTCCGTGACAGCGGATATGCGATTGAATGGTCGGTAACCGATGAGACCGACGGGCTGGTGGAAACGCTCGACAAGACGGTGGCCATCTCGCTGTTCCGCATCGTGCAGGAGGCGGTCAACAATGCCATTCGCCACGCCCAACCGGAAACCATTGCCGTGACGCTTTCGTCCGTCGATGGCGGGTTGCGGGTGACGGTGAGCGATGACGGCAGCGGCGGCGGTGAAGGCGGAGCCTCCGGCGGTCTCGGCATCGGCAACATGAAGACGCGGGCGCGGCTGATTTCGGCGCGGTTCGATATTGGCGGTAACGGTGCGGGAGCCGGAACCCGCATTACTGTAACGCTGCCGGAAAGCGCTTTCGACCGGCGGGAGGATGTGTGACATGGACGTGCTGATCGTCGAGGACGATGCGCTGCACCGCGCCTATCTGAACGAGGCCGTGCGTGCCGCCCTGCCGGAATGCGACAAGGTGCTGGAAGCGGCCAACGGCAGAACCGGTGAAAAGCTCGCGCGGGAAAACCGGGCCGCCCATATTGTCATGGATTTGCAGATGAACGAGCGCAACGGCATTGAGGCGGCGCGCACCATCTGGAAGGAAAGGCCGGATACACGCATCCTGTTCTGGTCCAACTATTCCGACGAGGCCTATGTGCGCGGCGTCTCCCGCATCGTGCCGGAAGGGGCTGCCTATGGCTACGTGCTGAAATCGGCCTCCGACGATCGGTTACGGCTGGCGCTGCGCAGCATCTTCATCGAGGCGCAATGCGTGATCGACCGGGAAGTGCGCGGCCTGCAGGAAAAGAGCCTCGGCAAGGCGCACGGTTTTACCGATTCCGAATATGAAATCCTTGTCGATGTCGCACTCGGCCTCACCGACAAGGCGATTGCGCGCCGTCGCAACTTGTCGCTGCGCAGCGTGCAGAACCGGCTGCAAAGCCTCTATGAAAAGTTGAACGTGCATCAGGCTCCTGGTGATGATGATGCGGAAGGCCGGTATAATCTTCGAACCCGCGCCGTCACGGTGGCCTTCCTGCGCAAGCTTTTGAATTACAGTGCGCTGGAAAGGGCCGAGCGGGAACTGGCGGAATGGGCGGGGAGCCGCTGAGCCCTACGGCAGGAAGGCAAGCAGCCGTCTTTCATCCGCCCTGAGGCCGTAAACGGGCTTTGCCCCAACTTTCAAAATGCGGCCAAGCTTTTTCTGCGCCCTTTCCTCCGTCGCAATCTCGAGAACGGCAGGGTGCACATAACTCTTGCGGCAGATGGCGGGTGTATTGGAAAGCTCCGTCGCTGCCGCCTGACACATGCCCTTTATGCTTGGTTTTTCACCTGACGCCACATGCTCCATCGCATCGCAGAAGGCCGCCAATGTTCCGCCCCAGGTACGGAACGTCTTGGCGGAAATTCCGGCGCCGCCGGTGCGGGAGAGGTAAGCGTTGAGATCGCTGGAATCGACTGAATGCACCCGGTTTTCGCTATCCTGCCAGACGAAGAGTTCCTTGCCGGGCAGATCGGCGATTTCCTCAAGTATCTTCTGAAGCCGGGGGTGGCGCAACTGGCGCTTCACCTTCTGTCCGCCCTTGGCGGCAAAGCGCAATTCGATGGTCTCACCAAAGGAGACGTGGCGTTTGAGCAACGTCGTCGCGCCATAGGTGCCGTTGGTTTCGAGATAGGAACGGTTGCCGACGCGCAGATAGGCGGCATCGAGCAGCAGCGTGAGCGCGGCCAGCGTCATCTCCGGCCCGTGATCCTGTTTCTCGATATCGGCAATGGCCCGGCGACGAATGGCGGGCAGCGCCTTGCCGAAGCTTTTGAGCTGGAAGAATTTCGTCTCACCCCGCAGGGCGTGCCAGTCAGGATGATAGCGATATTGTTTTCGCCCACGGGCATCGAAGCCGGTTGCCTGTAGATGCCCGGTGGGATCAATGCATATCCATACGTCCCGGTAGGCTGGTGGCACGCCGAGCGCCTTGATGCGCTTCAGTTCTACGCTGTCGGACAGTAATTCTCCGCCCGGCAGACGGTAACAGAAACCGCGTCCGCGTTTCTCGCGGGCAATGCCCGGCTCCTGATCGTTGACATAGGCAAGTCCGATTTTGGCAAGAAGGCGGGTGGGCGGTTGTGGCATGGTTTCTTCCGGCAGGTTTCACGCTGCGGCAAACGAAAAACAGGCCGCCTTCGTTCCGGCGGCCTGTCGTTCCAGTCGTGAGTTTTCTCAACCGGCCTTGGCAATCCGCAGAATCTGCGATTCGCCGCCGCCGCGCTCTTCGGTCACGGCATAGATCGCGCCATCCGGACCGACCTTCACGTCGCGGATGCGCGCTTCCAGCGGTAGCCGGCTTTCGGTCGCGACCCTGTCTCCATCGATATGCAGGATGACGAGACCCTGGCTCACCAGACCACCGACAATGAAGGCGCCCTTCCATTCGGGAATCTGGTCGCCGTCATAATAGGTCATGCCGGAAGGGCCGATAACGGGGTCCCAATAATAGACCGGCTGTTCCATGCCTTCCTTGGCGGTAACGCCTTCGCCAACCGACCGGCCGCTATATTCGACGCCATAGGTAATCACCGGCCAGCCGTAATTCAGGCCCGCTTTCGGCATGTTGAGCTCATCGCCGCCCTTCGGGCCGTGTTCCACGGTCCAGAGCCTGCCCTCTCCATCCAGCGCTGCGGCCTGCAGGTTGCGGTGACCATAGCTCCAGATTTCCGGCAGGGCATTCTGCTGACCGGCGAAGGGGTTACCCTCAAAAGCCTTGCCTTCGGCATCAATGCGGAAGACCTTGCCAAGACCACTCGACAGATCCTGGGCCTGCACGCGTGGTGTTGCATCCGAACGTTCGCCGACGGTGACGTAAAGCTCTTTGTCAGGTCCGAAGACGAGGCGGGAGCCGAAATGCTTGTCGCCGTCATAGGTGGGCATCTGGCGGAAAATCACCGAGACATCTTCCAGTTTTGCCGCACCGCCATCTTCGGCCAGCTTGGCCGAAGCGACGGAGGTGCCGTTGCCGCCATCACGTGGTTCGGAGAAGGAAAAGAAGATTTTACGCGATGTCTCGAAATCGGGAGCCAGCGCGATGTCGAGAAGACCACCCTGTCCGGCGGATGCCACCTCGGGCACACCCGCGATCGCCGGGCCGGCCTTGCCATCAGCGACGATATGCATGGCGCCTTCCTTGGCGGCGACGATCATGCGGCCGTCGGGAAGGAATTCCATCGACCAAAGATGCGGAAGACCCTCGGCGACGACGGTTTTTTCAATGTTCGGCTGGGCAGCTGCCTGCGGCGCGCGCGTCTGGCCCTCGAAAGCCGGCTTCTGATCCGGCGCATTTGGCCGTTTCGTTTCGGCAGCCGGAGCGGTCTGTGCATGGGCGGCGCCGGCGAACGGCACGGCAAGCAGCGCACATAAGATCGTCGAACTCAGAAATCGGTTGTTGTGGAACATGGGTCTCCCTTCCTTCGTTTACGTCAGGCAGAGAACCATTTGGGGAGGATTTCGTTTCCTGCGAGAGTTTCAAGAAAACTTGATGAGGTCGTGTACTGTCGCACGCCCCTTTTCTCATCCATGTGAATTCGTAAGGAACCGCAAGCGCGCCATCACGTTTTCCCTCTGGTTAAAGGAGGGTGCCATGCAGATCATTGATAACAGGACCATAGACGGGAACAGACCGAAGCCGATCCTGAATGTTGCGGAATTCTGCCGCCGTTACCGGCTGGATAAGGCCGAAGAGACCCGGCTGAGAAAACTCTTCGGCGAGTTCGCTTCGCGGCACGAGCTGCTGATGAATGCGCAGCGTAAGCCGAGTTTCCGCTGATCATTCCTCCGGGTCGGTCGATTTCCCGAAGATCATGAAGACATCATAACGGGTATTCTTGCCCATTATCTGATGGGAGGGCTTGCGAATGCCTGGCATCGGCTCAGCCCGCAGCGGCCATTTCAGAACCACCCGCTTCGTTGCATGTTCGAGCGCCACCTCCATCAGCTCTACCTGATCGGGATCAGAACCCACCAGTTCTCTCAGCACCCGCATTTCTTTTTTCACCAGCGCCGTGTTGTGGCGCGGCGGATGCATGGGGTCGACGATGACCACTTCGGGTGAAAGTTCTTGCAACAACTCGCGTGAATCGCCTTGCAGCAGCGTCATGCGCGCTGCCGCCTCGGCATAGGCGCCGCCTGCCTCCAATGCGCGGCGAATACCGTCGGCGAGATGGGCGTGCATGCCCGGTGAGCGTTCAATGAGGGTAACGTCTGCTCCGAGCGACGCAAGCAGGAACGCATCTCGCCCCAGCCCCGCCGTGGCATCGACGATTTTTGGCGTGCGGCCCTTCGTAAAACCGGCGGCTTTGGGCAGGGCCTGTCCGCGCCCCTCGCCGGAGCGGAAACGGTGCCCGACCGCACCGCCGACAAAATCCACCACGAAGCTTTCGTCTTGTTCTTTCATCGCAGGCCTCAGAACGGGCAGGGTACGGTATAAGTGACGTCGCGGCCATCGGGATGGCGAAAGCCCACTTCTTGCGCATGCAGCATCAGGCGCGGGGCGGCCGCGAGCGCCTCGCCATCGGCATAAAATTCATCACCGAGAATCGGATGGCCGAGCGCCTTCATATGCACCCGCAATTGGTGGGTGCGGCCGGTGAGGGGCGTGAGTTCCAGCCGCGTTGCCGGAAGCGGCAATCGCTCCAACACCCGCCATAGGCTTTGCGACGGCTTGCCATTTTCATGGTCCACGCGATTGCGTGGCTTGTTGTCAGGATCGATCGCCAGCGGCAGGTCCACCTCGCCCGCTTCATCCGCGACCGTGCCCCAGACGACGGCCACATAGGATTTACGCGTCTCACGGTTCTCGAACTGGGCGGCGATGGCGGCATGGGCCTTGCGGTTCAACGACATCAGCACGATGCCTGATGTGTCCTTGTCCAGCCGGTTAATCATCAGCGCTTTCGGAAACTGTTTCTGCACCCGCGTCATCAGGCTGTCGGAGAGCGCCGGGTCGCGCCCGGGCACGGATAGAAGCCCGCTCGGTTTGTCCAAAACCAGCAGATCGTCATCCCGGTGCACGATGGTGAGCCAAGGGTCGAGCGGCGGATTGTAGACGGGGTTGGAAAGTTCAGATGACATGGCGCTTCCTTAGCACGAATCTCACATTCGGACAGGCGTGCTTAGTCGGGAATGTGGAGATTGACGCGCCCGCTGGTCAGGTCGCTTAAAAGCCGGGTGAGCCGTTCGGCCTCCCCGGCCGGAACGGAAAGCATCATATCCGCACCGGTGCCGGTAAAATCCTCCCTCTCCAACCGCAGGTTCTGCGTGGCGGAAAGGCGGGATTTTACCAGCGCCAGATCGGAGAAGGGGCAGCTCAGCGTGGCGCTGACATAGGCGATGACGGGCGAGGTTTCACCAAGGCGAAGGCAGGCTGCCGCCGTGCCGCCATAAGCGCGCATCAGGCCGCCGCTGCCGAGCAGGATGCCGCCAAACCAGCGGATGACGAGAACGGCGATATTATCCAGCTGTTGGCCGTCAATGGCCTGAAGGATCGGTTTGCCGGCCGTACCCGAGGGTTCGCCGTCATCGCTGAAACGATAGGTCTGACCGCAGCGCCACGCCCAGCAATTGTGGTTGGCATCGAGATCCGAATGCGTCACGAGGAAGCTTTTTGCGTCCTCCTCGCCGGTTATCGGCGCGGCAAAGGCGATAAAGCGGCTTTTCTTGATATCCTGCGAAAAGGTAACGGCGCGGTCGAGCGTGAACATGGGCGTTCAATATCGCATATATTCGCATCCGGAAATCGGTATAAGGCTCTCAAAGGCGAAGATGGTGATGGAGAGGGTTTTGGCAAAGGCGAGGCAGGTCGCGATTGTCGGCGGTGGACCGGCGGGATTGATGGCGGCCGAAATGCTCTCGGTCGCAGGCAATACTGTGATGGTGTTCGAGGCGATGCCAACCGTGGCGCGCAAATTGCTGATGGCTGGAAAATCCGGACTCAACATCACCCATGCCGAAGACTACGACAGTTTCCGCCATCGTTTTGGCGATGCCGAACCGCGGCTGCGCGCCGCCCTCGACGATTTCACGCCTGACATGCTGCGCGACTGGGCGCATGGGCTGGGGCAGGAGACCTTTGTCGGCACATCGGGCCGGGTGTTCCCCAAGGCCATGAAAGCCTCGCCGCTGCTGCGCGCCTGGCTCGCCCGATTGGAAGCACAAGGTGTTTCCATCAGGACACGGCATCGCTGGACAGGCTTTTCCGACGATCAACTGGTTTTTGAGACGCCGGCAGGCGCGGTTGAAGTTAAGGCCGATGCCGTGCTTCTGGCACTGGGTGGCGCAAGCTGGCCGCGTCTGGGGTCCGATGCCGCATGGGTTCCGGCGCTTACGGCCAAAGGCGTGGAGTTTTCTCCGTTCCGTCCCGCCAATTGCGGTTTCGACGCCGAATGGAGTGATGTCTTTCGCGGGCGTTTCGCCGGTGAAGCGGTGAAATCCACCATCACCATTTCGCCGGCCGGAGCCTTTCAGGGCGAATTCGTGGTCACGAAACATGGTATTGAGGGCAGTGTGGTTTATGCCCATTCCGCTGCGTTGCGCGACCGGCTGGAACTTACGGGCAAGGCCTCGCTCACCGTTGATCTTGCCCCGGGACGCACGGTGGAACGCCTCAGCCGCGATCTGGCGAAGCTTGGACGGAAGGAGAGTTTTGCGAACCGCATGCGCAAGGCTGCTGGTCTCTCCGCCGTGAAGGTCGGACTGCTGCGGGAAATCTTCCCCGACATAGCGGCCATGCCGGATGATTTCGTCGCAGCGAGGATGAAACATGCGGAAATACCGCTTCTCAGGCCGAGGCCGATCGCCGAGGCAATTTCATCGGCAGGTGGTATCGCGTGGAGCGGTCTCGATGAAAACTACATGCTGAAAAAACTCCCCGGCATATTCGCTGCCGGGGAAATGCTGGACTGGGAAGCGCCGACCGGCGGTTATCTGCTGACTGCCTGTTTCGCCACCGGTAAGGCGGCGGCGAACGGAATGGCCAAATGGCTTGAAGGCTAACCTAACAGGCGTTCAGCGGCCCCAGCTTCCTCACTATGCGCGGTCCTGACGAGGCAGCGCATGATGGCATCCGTGGTAACTGAGCCAAGCACCTTGCCGTTTTCCCCCACGACCACAGCGTTGCCGACATTTTCCCGCACGAGTGCGCGCAGGCCTTCTTCAACGGTCATATCCGCATCGAGTTGAAGCCGCGACTGGCCGGAAAATTCTGGCTGGACAATGGCGCCGAGACGGATGACCCTGCCGCGATTGACCTCTTCCACGAAGGCTTCGATATAGCTGTCGGCCGGCGACATGACGATCTCGGCCGCCGTACCCTGCTGAATGATCTCGCCGTCGCGTAAGATGGCGATCTTGTCGCCCAGCCGCAGCGCTTCATCCAGATCGTGGGTGATGAAGACCACGGTCTTTTTCAACTCCTTCTGCAACTCCAAAAGCACCGTCTGCATATCGACACGGATGAGCGGATCGAGCGCCGAATAGGCTTCGTCCATCAACAGGATTTCGGCATTGTTGGTCAGTGCCCGGGCGAGACCCACACGCTGCTGCATGCCGCCGGAAAGCTGGTTCGGATAGTGGCTGGAGAAGCCCTCCAGCCCTACGCGCCGGATCCAGACTTCGGCCCTTTCCTCCCGCTCGCGCTTGTCGATGCCCTGCACCTCAAGGCCGTAGACGACATTTTGCAGCACGTTGCGATGTGGCAGCAGCCCGAATTTCTGGAACACCATCGCCGTCTTGTGGCGGCGGAATTCCAGAAGGTCGGCTTCGCTGAGGCGACAGACATCGGTGCCGCCATAGAGGATTTCGCCGGCGGTCGGGTCGATCAGCCGGTTGACGTGGCGGATCAGCGTCGATTTTCCGGAACCGGAAAGGCCCATGATGACGGTGATCTGCCCGCCCGGCATGGTGATGTTGATATCCCGCAGCCCGAGCACATGGCCATGTTTGGCGTTGAGTTCCGTCTTGGACATGCCGGCTTTGACGGGTTCGACAAAATCTGCCGCCTTGGGGCCGAAAATCTTGTAGAGGCTGCGAATTTCGATCGATTGACTAGCCATGCGCCACTTCCCGGTGTTTTTGCAGGCGAAGGCCATAGGCCTGGCTGATGCGGTCGAAGATGATGGCGATGCCGACAATGGCAAGCCCGTTGAACACGCCGAGCGTGAAATACTGGTTGGCGATGGCCTTCAGCACCGGCTGGCCAAGGCCTTGCACGCCGATCATGGAGGCGATGACGACCATGGCAAGCGCCATCATGATGGTCTGGTTGATGCCGGCCATGATGGTGGGCAGCGCCAGCGGCAGCTGCACCTTGAAGAGCTTCTGGCGCTTCGAAGAACCGAAGGCATCGGCAGCTTCCAGCACGTCACGGTCGACCATGCGGATGCCGAGATTGGTGAGCCGGATCATCGGCGGAATGGCGTAGATGACGACGGCGATGACGCCGGGCACGCGGCCGATGCCGAGCAGCATGACGACGGGAATGAGATAGACGAAACTCGGCATCGTCTGCATCACGTCGAGAACGGGATTGACCACGCTCTGCAGGCGGTTGGAGCGCGCCATGGCGATGCCGATCGGCAGGCCGATGACGATGGACAGCACGGCGCAGACGAAGATCATCGAAATCGTCTTCATCGTATCCTCCCACATGCCGAACCAGCCGATGGCGAAGAGAATGCCGCAACAGAGGGCAACAATGGTGGCGCTGCGGCTGGCGAGCCAGGCGAGCACGGCGACAATAAGAATAACGACCGGCCAGGGCGCGCCGATCAAAAGCCTTTCCGCCCAGATGAGAAAGCTCTGGAGGGGTGTGAACAGCCCCTCTATTGCGCTGCCATAGGTTCGGGTAAATGCCCGGAACCCTTCATCGATGACTTTCTTCAGCGCACGCAGGGCATCGTCATTCATGGCCGGAAATTTGAAAAGCCATTCCATATCCTGTTCTCCATGACGAACCGGAGGCGGGGATCGATATCCGCTGCGCTCCGGGAGTAAAATCGCCAGAGCGCCGCCGCGTCTTCGGTGACGCCAGGCGGGACGCTCTATTCCTGTTGAACCGGCGCATCGTGCTTTTTTGAGAACCGGCTGGTTTTCGGGCATCGATGCGGCTCGGCGCCGCCTCTGGCGGACGCCGCTTGCCGGGCAGATATGCCGGGCCGACCTTAAAGGGCGGCCTTGACCTTTTGTGCGACTTCAGGAGACACCCAGCCCGTCCAGAGCGCTTCGTTTTCCTTCAGGAATTGTTTGGCACCATCTTCGCCGGTCGCCTGATTGTCTGTCATCCAGGCAATCAGCTTGTTGACGGTGTCGTTGGTCCAGGCGCGCTTGTTCAGATAGTCCATGGCCGGGCCGGCACGGTCGGCAAAGGTCTTGCTCACCAGCGTCTGCACGTCGTCGATCGGCCACGCGTTCGGCTTCGGATCGGCGCAATCGGCAACCGATGTACAGCGCTTCCATTCAGCCGCATCATATTCGGTGCCGAAGCCGAGCTTTACCATCTCATATTTGCCGAGCAGCGAGGTGGGCGCCCAGTAATAACCGACCCACGGCTGCTTTGCCTCGTAAGCCTTGGCGACGGAGCCGTCGAGACCCGCTGCAGAACCGGTATCGACGAGGGTGAAGCCGGCTTTTTCACCACCGAACGCCTTGAACAATTGCGCGGTGACGACCGTGCCACCCCAGCCCTGCGGGCCGTTAAAGACGGCGCCCTTCGCCTTGTCCTCAGGGGAGGGGAAGAGTTCGGGGTGCTTGAAGAGGTCGGGAATGGTCTTGAGATCGGGATTTGCGTCGGCGACATATTTCGGAATCCACCAGCCCTGAACGGCGCCATCCGACAGGATCTTGGCGGCCGTGACGACTTTGCCGCCTTCCAGCCCCTGTTTGACGATTTCCGGCTGCAGGCTGACCCAGGCTTCGGGAGCGATGTCCGGCTGGCCCTTTTCGGCCATGGAGGTCAATGTCGGTACGGTGTCGCCGGTGACGATTTCGGCGGAACATCCATAGCCGTTTTCAAGAATGAATTTGTCGAGATTGGCGGCGACTTCGGCGGATTGCCAATTCATGCTGGCAATGGTCACGTTTCCGCAGTCGGCGGCGAAGGCTGTGCCGCCTGAAAAGGCGAAGCCGGCGGACAAGATTGTGGCACCCAAAAGTATTTTCATTGTTGTTCCCTCTGGTCGCGGTGTGGCGAAGACCCGGGTGCGGACGGCACCGCGACCGTCAGCGCCCGTATTGAGCGTTAATAATTCCCTTGTTGCCATTCCGTTTGCGGCAATTTCTGGCGTATTGAGGATGGCAATTGTCAATCAATTGTCCGGCAATTGCCCACCAGTACGGGTGAGGGTGCACAATTTGCGACATTGGGGCGGCGCTGTTCTTAACCTTGCCGGATGCCCCTGCGGACGTCCTGCAAAAAAATGGAACTTTTCCGAAATTGCGAAAAGCCGGGAACAATAAACGGAAGCATCTGTTTTCTTGGACTTTTATCCGGTTCTGTATTACGGGAAATTTCGTCTCTGTTTTTGTGGTGATATTGAATGACCAATCTTCGTGCTGCCCCGGTATGGCCGATCGGTGGCGGTGAAACGGGTGAGCTCGTGCGCGTTTTCGACTGGTCGAAGACGTCGCTCGGTTCGATTAACGAATGGCCGCAAAACCTGAGGCAGAAGGCCAATTCCGTCGTTAATTCTCCCATTCCGCAGGTGCTGATGTGGGGCGCGGATCACGTGATGATCTATAATGACGGTTATGCGGAGATAGCCGGCAATTATCATCCCCGGGCGCTGGGCGGCACGGTGCCCGGTATCTGGCCGGAAATCTGGGACTGGAACAGCCGCATTCTGGAGGCGGGTTTTCGCGGCGAGGTCATGGCCTATCGCGACCAGCCGATGACGCTGATGCGCAATGGCCTGCCGGAAGAGGTCATCTTCGACCTGTTCTACACGCCGATCTACAATGATGGCGGCACCGTGGATGGTGTCTTGTGCACCGTCCTTGAAAACACCGACAAGGTGAAGGCGGTGGAGGCGCTGGAGCAGAGCCGTAAGGAACTGAGCCGGCTTACCAACGCCCTGCCGATCCTGGTGGGATATGTCGATCGCGACTACGTTTATAAGTTTGCTAATGACGGTTATCTGGAATGGTTCGGTCGCAGCGCCAACGAGGTGATCGGCCGCAGTGTTCCCGAGATTGTCGGCGAGACGTTTTTCGAGGCCCGGCGGGCCTATCTCGACCGCGCACTCGGCGGTGAAAAGATCGTTTCCGATACCGTGATCCAGAGACCGGACGGGACCACTCGCGCCGCTGAAATCCGTTATGTTCCGCGCTACATCGCCGATGGCTCCATCGACGGCATTTATGTGCTGATCATCGATATCGAGGATAGAAAACGATCCGAGCAGGAAATACTGCTCAGCAACAATCGGTTCCGTGCGGCGGTGGATGCCGTGCATGGCGTGCTGTGGACCAACAGCGCCGATGGCAGGATGCTGGGAGAGCAACCCGCCTGGGGGGCGCTGACCGGCCAGAGCTTTGAGGAATATCAGGGGGCCGGTTGGGTTGAGGCGGTTCATCCTGACGACCGTGAACATTCGCTCGAAAGCTGGAAAAAGGCGGTTTCCGCCAGGGCGACCTATGTGTGGGAACATCGCGTGCGCCGTCATGACGGTGTCTACCGCACCTTTGCGATCCGTGGCGTACCGATTTTCGACAAGGCCGGCGTCATTGCGGAATGGGTCGGTGTCCATACGGACGTCACCGAACAGCGCCGGGCGGAAAACACCCTCAAGGACCATGCGAGCAATCTCGAGCGCGAGATTCGTCACCGTATCCGGGCGGAAGAGCAGCTTCGCCAGTTGAACGAAGGCCTTGAAGCCCGCGTCGAGACGGAAATGGCTGAACGCCGCCAGACCGAAAGAGCCTTGCAGCAGGCGCAGAAAATGGAATCCATCGGTCAGCTGACCGGCGGCGTGGCGCATGATTTCAATAATCTCCTCCAGGTGATTGCGGGTAATCTGCAATTGCTGTCGAAGGATGTGATCGGCAATGAGCGGGCCGAGCGGCGGCTGGAAAACGCGCTTGCCGGCGTCCATCGCGGCGCAAAGCTCGCCAGCCAGCTTCTGGCCTTCGGGCGGCGTCAGGCGCTGGAGCCGCGTGTCATCAACATCGCCCGTTTTGTCACCGGCATGGATGATCTGCTGCGCCGTTCACTCGGCGAGGCGATCGAGGTGGAGGTCATCACCTCCGGCGGACTGTGGAACACTTATGCCGACCCCAACCAGGTGGAAAATGCGCTGCTCAATCTGGCGATCAATGCGCGCGATGCCATGGAAGGACACGGCAAGCTGACGATCGAGGTCGGCAATGCGGTTCTCGACCGTGATTATGCCCGCAAACATTCCGAGGTTTCGGCGGGGCAATATGTCATGCTCGCCGTTACCGACACCGGCTCCGGCATGTCGCCGGAAATTCTGGAAAAGGTCTTCGAGCCGTTCTTTTCGACCAAACCGGAGGGCAAGGGCACTGGCCTTGGCCTTTCTATGGTTTATGGTTTCGCGAAACAGTCCAGTGGCCACGTCAATATCTACAGTGAGCCAGGGCAGGGCACGACGGTCAAGATGTATCTGCCGCGCTCGGCTGCCGACGAAGATCGTGAAGTGGTGGTGCATACCGGCCCCGTTGAGGGCGGAACGGAAACCATACTTGTCGTTGAAGACGACGAAGAGGTGCGCAGCACCGTTGTCGAGACGCTGAGCGATCTCGGTTACCGCGTACTCACCGCCCGCGATGCGCAGGCGGGTCTGACGGTGGTGGAAAGCGGCGTCCCGATCGATGTCGTCTTCACCGATGTGGTGATGCCGGGGCCTTTGAAAAGCCGGGAAATGGCGCGCCGCGCACAGGAACGCCTGCCCAATCTCGCCGTCCTCTTCACCTCGGGTTATACGGAAAATTCCATCGTGCATGGCGGCAAGCTGGATGCCGGGGTGGAACTTCTCTCCAAGCCCTATACGCGGGAAGCGCTGGCGCGGCGCATTCGCCACGTCATCGCCAACCGCAAGCAGGTTTCGTTGTCGAAGGCACGGCCGGCATCGGTATCGGGTCATTCAAAGCCAGCGGAAGCCGCGCGGCCCTCGGAAAACGAAAACAACACGATACGCGTCCTTCTGGTGGAGGATGACGAATTGATCCGGATGAATTCGACGGAGATGCTGTCCGATTGCGGCTTTATTGTCGTAGAAGCCGGAAATGCGGCACAGGCGCTGAAGGTGGTCGAGGCGGAACATATCGATGTTCTCGTGACCGATATCGGCCTGCCTGACATGAAGGGCGGTGAACTGGCAGTGGAGGCCCTGCGCCGAAAGCCGGGCATGGCCGTCGTCTTTGCGACTGGTGATAGCCATCTGCCCGAAGGTGCGCCAGAAAATGCGGTACTGTTGACCAAGCCCTATGACGAACAGCAGATCATCTCCGCTGTCGAATTGGCCCATGCAGGCGGAACGGTGGCGGCCGAATAGGCCGCCTGCCATTTTTGCAGGGTCAGTAACCGCGCGCCATATCGACCGTTTCCGGGAGCGTACCTGTTTCGCGCCATGTGTAAACATTGCCGGCGACAATGCGGGCTGAGCTTTCGCGGCTTGTCGGTGCGGAAATATGCGGCAGGACGGTGACCTTCGGGTGCTGCCAGAAGGCGGAAGAGACGGGCAATGGCTCCTGCTCGAAGACATCGAGAACGGCATGCGAAAGCCTCCCGGAATCGAGTGCCGCAATCAGATCCTCGGCAATGATGACCGCGCCACGGGCGAAGTTGATGAGTGCTGCGCCGTTTTTCATCGCGGCGAGACGGCCGGCATCGAGAAGACCGCGTGTCGCATCGGTGAGCGGCACGAGACAGACGAGAATGTCGCTCTTTTCCAGCAATGTTTGCAGCCCGTCATCCCCGGTCAGAGTTTCCACTCCGTCGATCGCCTTGGCGGAGCGGCTCCAGCCGGCAACGTTGAAGCCGGCGTGGCGCAAGCGTTCGGCCGCGGCCGTGCCAAGTGCGCCGAGGCCAAGGAGGCCGATGGTCATCTCGCGCGGATGGCGGTAATCGAACTCCTGCCAGAGTGTCTTCTGCTGGTTGTCGCGATAGGCTGGCATGTCGCGTTGCAGATAATAAGTCCAGGCCAGCACGGCTTCGGCCATGACGCGTGAAAGCTCCGGATCCTTCAGCCGGACGATGGGCGGAGCCTTGTCGCCCAGTTCCAGCACCAGCCGCTCGACGCCCGCCCAGAGACTGTGAATCCACGTCAGGCCCGGCAATGCGGCAATATCGGCCGGATCGGGATTGGCGACGATGGCGAAATTCACGGCCCGTCTCTGCTCGTTGGTCAATTCGGAAAAGGAGAGGATTTCTTCCTGCGGCATGGCGGCACGAAGCGCGTGCTTCCAGACGGCTTCCGTTTCCGCATTCATCCGCGAAACAAAGGCGATGGGTGATGACATGAAAACAGGTCCTGCTTGATTATGACGGTGCCGCCATCAATGCGCAGTTTTGTGGGGTAATGCCATAGGCCTGTCGGTTTAAACTTCAATAGAATGAAAACGGCCCGGTTTCCCGGGCCGTTCTGTTATCAGGCATTTTCCTTCACCGGCGGCTTGGCATCGCCGTAGTAGGCCGAGAAGCTCTCGTGATAATGCTCCGAACCACCCGGGCCGGCATAACGCTGCAATTCCGTCATGTCGGTCTTGTTGAGCACGATGCCCAGCGTCTTGTTGGCGATCTGCGGTTCGTTAGCCATCAGGTTCTGCACCATCTGGATCGGCGTCTTGCCCCATTCGGTGACGAAAACGAAGCCGTCCACCTGCGGCGCAAAGGCCTTGGCGTCGATGACGGGGACCACCGGTGCAAGGTCGACGATGATGTAATCGCAGGCCTCGCGTGCCTGATCGATGAATTTGCGCATGCCGGAGGAAGCCAGCAATTCGCTGGAATGGGCGAACTGGTTGCTGGTGGAAACCGGCAGAATGCCCATCTTTGTGCGCGTATCGACCTTCACCGCCTGGGTCCATGGAATTTCGTCGAGAACGACTTCTACCAGACCGGCGGATTGCCGTGTGGTCAGCATGCGGCTGAGGCCGGGATTGCGGATATCGGCATCCACCACCAGCGTGCGTTTGCCGGTGGAGGCGATCAGCCCGGCCAGATTGAGCGCCACGACCGACTTGCCCTCGTTCGGCAGGCAGGAAATGACGCCAATGACCCGGCACTGGCGCTCCTGAATGACGACATCCGCCGTCAGTTTCACGTTGCGCAGCGTCTCCGCAAAGCTGGAGCGCGGGCTGTCGACCGCAAGACGCAGCATCTTCTGGAACGAGACCTGACCGCTTTCATCAAGCGTGGCATTCTCGCCGCCGGGGGTGGCGGCGCTGGTGCCCGGTTTTGCTGTTTCCACGCCCCTTTCGCCGATAAACGGCAGGTAGCCCAGAAAGCGCATGCGCAGATTGTCGCGCACATCGTTGCCGGTGTGGAAAAACCGGTCGCGGAACTCGAGAAGTGCAGCAATACCGCCGCCCAGCATCAGGCCGAGAATGACCGAAAGCGCCATGGTCATGGTCTTTTTCGGGCTGGAAGGGGCTGTCGGCAGACCGGCTTCAGAGATGATGCGGGCCTTGGCGATCGGCAGCGACTGTTTCTGCGAGGCCTCCTCGAAACGACCGAGATAGGACTGGTAGAGGGTTCGCAGCGCGGTTGCCCGTTGCTCGAGCTCGCGCAATTGCACCATGGTGATATTGGCCTGCGAATTGCGGCCGGCAACGCCTTCAATATTGTCGCGCAACGACTGCACGCGGGAATTGGCGACGTCGAATTCGTTCTTCAGACTGCCGGTTAGCTGTTGCAGTTCCTGATAGATCTGCCGCGAAACCTCTTTCTTTTCGGCATCCAGTGCGATCGCCTGCGGGTGATCGGCGCCGAATTGCTGGACGATGCCCTGCTGCCGGTCGGAAATGGTGATGTAGCGTTTGCGCAGATCCTGAATGACCGAATTGTCGGTGTCGCGTGCCGAAACGACGGCGTTATCAACAGCCACGTCAGGTCCGCGGTCGATGATCGACTTATACTGGTTATAGCGGGCAGAGGCCGTTGCGGCATCCGCCTGAGCCGCAATCAACTGGCCGTTGAGATCGGCAAGCTGGCCTTCCGACATCAACTCGCCGCGCGAGGAGACGATATTATTGTCCGACTTGAATTTCTGCACCGCAAGCTCAGCCGCCTGGGCGCGCTGGTTGAGGTCGGTCATGCGCTCCTGCAACCAAACCGAGGCGCGTTCGCTGGCGTCGAAATTGGCGTTCAGCTGTTCGGTGAGGTAGGCCTGCGCATAGGTCTTGGCGATCTGCGCGGCCAGCTGCCGGTCGGTCGAGCGGGTGGAGATGGCGATGACGGAACTGCGGCCGACACGCTCTACCGTCAGCGACTGCTGCAGAATTGCGGCCGCCTTTTCACGACGTCCAGCGCGGATTGCGGCTTCGGAGGCGGGTGGATCGCCGGGCAGGACAAGATCGAGGACGCCGCGCACGGAGGATTTGACGAGCTCGACGGGCGACATCGGCGGATTGACGATGATGTCGTTCTCATCGAGCTTGGCCTTGTCCACCACGGTCAATGCCATTTCCTTGGATTTCAGAATTTCCACGGCGCTGGCAATGCGGTTGTCGACGATCTGCGCGGCGGGCACCGGTGATTCCTCTTCCGCATAACGGGAAAGGCTTTCATCCAGCAGCACCTGCGTCATCGCGGTGTAAACGGGGGTCGCAAGCACCAGATAAAGGCCGGCCAGAACCACGGCGGCAATGACCGAAGCGGCAATGACATTGGCACGGCGAACCACGGCGGCCCACAGGCGGTCGAGGTCGATAAACGTGTCGGAATCCTTGCCGGAATCCGGAAAGCCGATGTTGGATTTAAAGGTCTTGTGGTGCATGGACCTACCTTGTGAATTAAAAATGGTACGCGGGAAGCCGAGCCTTGGCTCGCCTTCCCGCCCCCCGTTATTGGTGCGCCAGCCGCCTCCCCGGCGGCGCGATTAAAGTCAGGCCGCCCGAACGCGGCTTTCGTGGTTTGCCACCAGCTCCTTCACGGAAGCGAGAACCTGCGCCTCCATGTCGGCGCGCATCAGCGAAAAGGCAACATTGGCGGCGATGAAGCCCTGCTTGCTGCCGCAGTCGAAAGTGCGCCCGCTGTATTTCTGCGCATGGAAACCCTGCTTTTCAGCAAGCCGCTTCATGCCGTCGGTCAACTGGATTTCATTGCCCGCGCCGCGCTCCTGTCTGGCGAGAATATCGAAGATTTCCGGCTGCAGGATGTAACGGCCATTCAGGTAATAATTCGAAGGCGCCTTGGATGGTTCCGGCTTTTCGACCATTTCGGTGACGGAAAAGCCGTGATTGACCTTCTGGCCGACGCCGACGACGCCATAGGACGACACTTCTTCGGGCAGGCATTCTTCGACGCCGAGAATATTGCCGCCGACTTCGTCGTAAAGCTCCATCAGCCCGGCAATGCAGCCGCGCGCGCCGTAAGACACCATGTCAGGCAGAAGCAGGGCAAAAGGCTCCTTGCCAACCAGTTCACGCGCACACCAGACGGCGTGGCCGAGACCGAGCGGCACCTGCTGGCGCGTATAGCTGACGGTGCCGGCAACCGGCAGCATCTTTTCCAGCTGCAGCACCTGCACGGTCTTACCGGAGCGGGTGAGCGTGTTGATGAGCTCAGGCGCGCTGTCGAAATAGTCTTCGATGGCGGTCTTGTTGCGGCTCGTTACGAAAATAATATGTTCGATGCCGGCCTGCATGGCTTCGTCAACGGCATATTGCACGACTGGACGATCGACGATCGTCAGCATTTCCTTCGGCATCGCCTTGGTGGCGGGCAAAAACCGTGTGCCGTTGCCAGCTACGGGAATGACGGCTTTTCTGACAGTTTTGTTCAGGTCCATCGCGTTCTCCTTCATCAAGGTTTGATCTGTCCCCAGTCCCCGCGCAGATTTCGTCCACGCGTCAATTTCACGAAATCTGTCTTTTCACCCCTGTATTCGCCGCGGGCGCAAACATGGCGTCCCGCAGCCTCCTCAGCCGCACCGCAATGGGCATTCTTAAGTGCCCCAGCACGGCGGGATCCCTGATCGTGGTCTTCAAGGCGCCGAGTACCGAGCGGCTCTTGATGTTTTCCACCAATGTCAAAAAATTATGCGCCAGCCGCAGGCTGCGGGCTCTCGCCTGCTGCGCATCCATGGCGGCGGGCAGCAAAGTGTAATGGCTGAGGAATTCCTGATCCGCCCGCATCATCGCTTCGACGTGATGAAGTTCGAGCACGCGCGAAATCGAGCCTTCGCGGATATTGTAGACATAACCCGGCTTCGGTTCGATGACGCAAAGACCGCCGGCGGCGAGCGCCGAGGCGAGCAGGATATAATCCTCGCCGATGCGGATATCCTCGCGGAAGCGCAGTCCCTCGACATTGAGGAAATCGCGCCGGAACATCGGCTTCATGTAGCCGAAGTTGAAGGTGGCGCGGAAAAGAATGTTGGAGGAGATGAAGTCCTCGAGCGTGAGAACCGGCCGTTCCTCCAGAAATTCTTCCGGAAACATCGTCTCCATGGGCCTGCCGTCAGTATAGACGACATCGAGATTATCGACCGCAATTGCCGCATTGGCGGCTTCCGCCCGGCACATCATGCAGGCGGAGCGCTCCGGGCGGATGACATCGTCGGAATCGAGCACCGCGATCCAGCGTCCGGTTGCGGCTTCGATACCGGCATTGCGTGCACCGCCCGGACCGAGGTTTTCTGCGAGAGCAAGCAGACGGACACGCGGATCGATGATGGCGATACCTTCTACGAGCGCAATGGTGTCATCGGCGGAACGGTCATCCACGACGACGACTTCCAGCGTCACACCCTGCTGGTCGAGCGCGCTTTGAACGGCGGCTTCAATCGTATCGGCGGCATTATAGGCGGCGATGACGAAGGTGATATCGGGCGGCGAGGAAAGGTTTCCCATCAGGTCGCCTCCACCGCGCCGTACTGGCGGATTTCACGCACGCCGAAGGCGCCGCTCATCGAACCCATATGCAATGCGGCACGCAGTGCATAGCGGTTACGGCGCACGGCGTTGAAGCCGCTCAAGGCTGCAAATACGCCGCAATACAGCACTTTCGAGCCAGCCTTCAGCACCTGCACCACGCGGCGTGCGCCGGGCTTCTTTTCGGCCAGCACACGGCCATGGGTCTGGCCGGAGCGGAAGCGGCGCTTGGCAAGCCACATGAAGCTTGCGCGATTTTCCGGAACCGGCTCCGACAAGACGGCGTCTTCCGCAAAAACGATACGCCCGCCCGCGGTGTGAAGATGTGAGAAGAAATGAGTATCCTCGCCGCCGCTTTGGCCGAGCGCCAGCGCGAAGCGCCGGCCCTTCACCGAGGGCGCATCCATCTTGAGCAGCGTATTGCAGGTATAGCCGGTGATGATCTCGCCATTGACCCAGACGGGGACTGTCGAGTGAAAGTCGCCGCGTTTCATCCAGCCCGGCGCATTGTCCCGGTAAACCGCCGTTACGGGGCCGAGAACGGTTTCCGCGCCGGTTTCATCGGCCTTTTCCAGAAGGGCGGCGAGCCAATGCGGCGGGGCGGTCTCGTCATCATCGATGAAGGCGAGATAATCCGCCCGGCATTCCGACAGGCAGGCGTTGCGGGCAATCGAAATATTTGATTTCGGGCAATGCACATAGGTGATCTCGAAGGGCGCATTTTCGCGCAGGCGGTCGACACTCGCCTTGGCGCTCGGCTCCTCGTCATTATCGGCGACAATCAGCCGAACCGTCACGCCTTCCGGCACCTCCAGCTCGAAGAGTGACAGAAGTGTGGCGACGAGCGCCGGGCGTCTGTAGGTGCAGATGCCGATATCGACGGTTTTCGAATCATGCGGGCGGGTGACGGTGTTGTCGGTCATGAGACAGCCTTTCTTCCCCGGAATTTCAGGAGTTCCAACCAGAAGCCGGTGGACCAGGCCAGGTGCATCACCATCGCCGAAAAGGCGGCGAGCGGGCCGTATGGGTTTTTCTGACCTATTGCCATCCACAAGCCATACCCCACACATGCGGCGATCCAGAGGCCGAGCGGAATAAGTGCCACCCAATGCACAAGCGACAGCAGCGCGAGGATGAAAACCGGCAGCACGGCGAGCGGGATCATCTGGCGGATTTTCGGGATCGAGCGATGTTTCAAAAGGTTCTTCGCCCGGCCGCGGCCATAGGCGAGGTATTGCCGGAACAGCGGCATGACACTCGCGCGTGGATAATATGTCATGCGGGTCTTGTCGGTCATCCAGATGCGGAAGCCGGATTTGCGCAGGCGGAAGTCCAGCTCGGCATCCTCATTGTGGCTGAAGCTCTCGTCATAACCGCCCACGGCATCGAAAGCGGCAATCCGCATCAGCGCGTGGTGGCCGTGGTCGATCCAGTGGCCTTTGGCACCTTCGCGGTGCTTGGAGCCGCCATTGCCGAGCTTGGAATTCTGGGCGATGGCCGTCGCCTTCTGAAACAGGCCGTGGCCGACCGTATCCATGGCGACGACGACGGAATCCGCGCCGGTGCGTTCCGCATCCTCGATCAGCCGTTGGCAATAATCATCCGGATAATCGCCATGAGCGTCGATGCGGATCATATAGTCGAATTCTTGGCCGAACGTGGCAACGGCAAGGTTGATGCCGGCGCTCTGGATGCGCTTGGGATTGGCGAGAAGCGTGACGCGATCATCCTTCGCCGCGAAGGCGGTCACGATATCGCGGGTTCCGTCCGTGCTGCCGCCATCGGCAACCACGATGCGGAAAAGACGCCCCTGCATCGCGCCGGTGAATTTGACAAGCAGTCCCTCGATCGTCTTCGCCTCATTGAGGCAGGGTATGACGATCAGCGTTCTGATGCCGGAATGACCAAGACCTTCCATGATTTGCCCCCTACGCACTACACGGGTGAAAACTGCGCTTCACGGGCATGGCCGGAAGCGGATTTGGCAAGAGAGGACAATTGCTGCACCAGCAGACGGCAATCGTCGCGGTCGGTCAGCCATTGTTTCCCGTCTGTCGCCGAGAGGGTGTTGAAGGCGTTCGTATAGGTTTGCGGGTCCATCTGGCCGAACAGGGTAGCCAGATCGTCCGGTTGCGCTTTGTTCAGAACGATGCCGATATCGCGCTTTTCAATGAAACGGGCGGTTTCCGTGCCGGCAAGCGCAATTGGCAAGGTGCCGTAAAGGCAGCCCTCATAAAGCCGGTTGGGCAGCAGCCAGCTGGAATTCTGGCCTTCCTCGAAAAAGTCGATCGCCCAGGTGAACTGCACCTCGTTATAGATGGCGGCAAGGTCTTCGGGGTTCTTGTAAGGCCCATGGAAATGCACGTGCGGGGCAGCGGCAACGAAGCCGTCGAAATCGGCAAATTCCGAATAGGCTGGCCGGCCGCGCAGGATGATTTCGACCTTGCCCTCCATTTGGCGGGCAAATTCAGCGAGGATTTCGAGCGATTTGCGGCAGCGAAGCGCACCGAACCAGCCGATTTTCCATGGTTCGCCGGGCGCGGGAGCGCGTGGTTGCGGTGTGGCGGCAACGGTGGCGTCAAGCGCCAGAACCTTGTTTTCCTGAAGCAGTACCGGAAGGTTGAGGCCCGAGACCGGTTTGAAATAATGCTCCACGAAGGCCGGGGAACTCGTCACCAGCAGCTTGGCATCGCGTGCGAAATAACGCTGGGCAGCATTCAGCAGCTGTCCGGGCTTGCCCTTGTTGAGAAGCAGGCGGTGAATGTCGAGACATTCATAAACCAGCGCCGGTTGCCCGGCATAGATCGACATGGCCCGCTTTGCCAGCGCCAGCATTTCCAGGTTTCTGGCAAGAATGACATCGGGAACCGGAATGCCGCCCAAGGTCTTGCCAAGCGAGAGGCTGGCTTTCGCCACCGCCGCCATGCGCTGCAGAAACTGCCCGTCGGCGGTTTCCCCAAGCACGACGGGCATGAGGCCGTCGATACCCGCAAGCCGGTTATTTCCGCGCCGGAAGCCGGCCAGCGTCACCCGCGCCCCACCCGCAAGCAAGGTCAGCACCCGCCGGCGAATGGCGGGGTCCGACAGATCATGCGCGAGATAAAGGACATGGGTCATGCAGGGGTTCCGGTTGCTTTCATGCGTCGAAGACGCTGCGGCCTACGTTTCGGTTCAAAAAATAGTCAGTTGAGGGCGCAGGCGATGGATTCCGGGAACTGGCATTTGTCGCCGAGCGCCGTGAAGGCAAACCGGTCAACGATCATTTGCGTTGCGCCGGAATAGGAAAAGGCGCCCATCCAGTCCTTCAGCGTGTCGGTGCCCCACAGGCTGAAGAAAATCTTCTGGGCACTTTGCGGGATTTTCGTCTCGTCCGTCACTTCATGGACGAGCTTGCCGTTGACGTAATAACGCAGGCGCTGAGGCTCCCAGACGAAGGCGTAATCGTTAAAGCCGGCATCGGCTCCGCCTTCCACCGGTACCAGTTTTTCGTTACCGCCCTTGGCAGAGATATACTGGTTGAGCTGCACCTTGCCCGTATTCTTGCCCAGCACCTCGAAATCGATTTCATCGTGCGGTTTCTTGTCGGTCGGGCCGATATAGGTGAAGAAGGCCGAGTTCAGACCCGAGCCGGTGGCGGCCTTCATGCGTGCCTCATAGGTGCCGTAGCGATACCGCCCCTTGGTCTGGATTTCACCGCAGGCGAAGTTGCGCTCGCCCGCCTTGGCTTCTTCAAAACCGAGTGTCAGCTGGCCGTTTTCCACCGTCGCCAGTTTCTTCGACCAGGTGCAGTTCTGATGCGCGCCATTGTTCCAGCCGTCGGAAACGTACCAGAAGGACCTGTCCATGGAATCGAAGTTCTCGATGAAGGACGTGCCGTTGCCTTCCTGCGCATGGATCGGCGCTGCAAAGGCTGTGGCCGAAAGAGCTGCGGCAAGAAAGATGCGTGTCTGAACGCGGGTGACAAATGTTGTCATTGGTTCACCTCTGTCGTTGCGAATAAAGTGTTTCGGATGTGGGCGGGCCGATGATGGCGCCCCGTTTTGACGTAAAATCGGCTTTCGGTTTTGATTTGCCGCTGCGGCTTCCAGTCAGTACGCCATAGACGGCCGGCAGGTATTTGCGGGTCTGGGCATTGCTAATCACCAGAATGACGAAGGCTGAAAGCGTCGCGCTGATATAAAAAGCGGGGTAGAAATCCGGTCCGCCCTTGTTCCACACCATCCACATGATGACGAGCAGGGGGTAATGGGCGCAGAAAATCCAGAAGCTCAGGCTGCCGGTTTCGGCAAGCCGCTGGCCAAGCCGGCTGCGGATCAGGATAGCGGAGGAAACCCAGAAGCCGAGCGCGCCGAAGACGGCCAAAAGATTGCGTGACATGTTGAGCCAGAAGGTGAATTCCGGGCCGGTGAAATAAAGGCCGGTGGCCAGCATGGCCGAAGCCGCAAAGGTCAGCGCCATGATCGGCACGGCATAGGGATCGAGAGCCTTGACATTGACACGGTGCAGCGCAAGCGCAATGCCGAGCGAAAAACTGAAAAGGATGGATTTCTTCTGGACGATGAAGATCGTCAGGTCCGGCATGGCGGTGATGAAGAGCAGGATCGCGAGCGTCGGCAGCGCGAACCGGCGCATCAGAAAGGCGAGCACCGGCGACAGCAGGATGCAGACGAAAAGGTCACGCAGGAAATACAGCGGTACATTCACCGGCAGCTCTTCGAGCGCCGTACCGTGGCTGATGATTTCACGCGGGCTGGCATTCCACAGATCAGGGAAATACCCCACGCCCAGATCGAAGAGCTGGATGAGCAACACGGCGGCAAACAGCGCACCATTCCACAGAAGGAAGGGCAGTAGCACGGTTTTAGACTTGGAACGGATCGTCGCCGGATAATCGAAACCACTCATGCCGCGGCGAAACAGCAGGTAACCGGAAATGGCGCTGAGACAGGGCACGCCGATGCGAAACAGCGCATCGCCCAGAAAAACCCGCAGCCAGTCGAAGAAGCCATAAAGGCCAAGAAATGGGCTGGTTTCGGCATCGTGCGGCACATGGACGAACACGATTCCTGAAATCAACAATATGCGCATCAAATTGATACGGGAGGATAGGTTCTGATCGACAGTCACATCAGTCACCCCTATTGGCGGCGTCTCCCCACGCCGCGTTGCAACCAGAGCGAACTTAAGCCCGCACTGGAAAGTCTGGTTTCGACTTTGGGATAAAATGTGGCGACGCGGGAAAAACACAAGATTAGATTTTGCGGGTGATTGTCTGGCGTCAGCGCCATTTCCGCGATCTTAAAAAATCAAATAACTGAAATTAATAGATTTTTTCTAAAATCACGCATCGTTAAAAATCGCTGAAGCGTGTGAATTTGTCATTTGTCGTGATGCTGCGCCGCAAAAAGAGAGGGGGTGCTGCCTTGTCGCAGTGAATGAAATCACCGCGGCAAGGTCGCTTAACGGCGGAAATGAGGCGCGTTTTTCCGCGAATTTTCTAACCTTGGGTTGCGGCGTCCCGCATGCGCCGCGATTTCACCATTCCGAAGATTTTCCCCAGCAGCGCGCGTTCCGTCAACAGGATCAGCACCGCATAGATGACGCCGCCGACGGCAGCACCGACGAGAACCTGAAGGGTGGCGCTTGGCACACGGTCTGCAAGCATATGAAGCAGATAACGCACCGAAACAGCCATGATCAACGCTGCGATCATTGGCCTGCTGCTGACATAAAGGCCGCGGAGAAACGGCGTGTCGCTCGCCTTGAACACCGCCCAGGAATAGGCGACCAGCGTTACCGCATTGACGATGCAGAGCCACACCATGGCATCGATCAACGTACCATAAATCGCGGCGAGCCAGACCGCGACGGTAGTGACGATGGCGCGGATCGTCGCCGACCAGAACAGCACACGGCCGTACCCCGCGCCCTTCAAATAGGGGATGAAGGTGCTGCACGGCGTCAGAATGGCTTTCGACAGAGCCAGAAGCCCGAGAACCGGCCAGGCATAGGCCCAGTTCTGCCCGAAGATGACCAGCATGGCCGGTTCGGCCACGGCCCAGAGGCCGAACATCATCGGCGCCAGCAGCACGGTCAGCACCTGCGTGCTGAACATCAACGCATCGCGACGACGTTGCGGATCGTCCATCATGCGGCTGAAGGCGGGAAACAACACGCCCATGACCGCCGAGAGCACCACCTGGTTGGGAATGCTGGCAAAGCGGTTGGAGGCGGAATAGGCGCCGGCATCGGCAAGGCCAAGATGCCGGGCGATGACCACCATCGGTGACTGGAAGGTGACGAAATTGGCGATTTCCGAGCCCATCAGCCCGGAGCTGAAGCCGAGAAGCGGCACCAGACGGCGCGGTTTCATGACGAAGCGCGGGCAATAGCGCGAAACGGCATAAAGCCCGACAAGCCGGATGAGGGCCGCCGCAAAAAGCTGGATGATGAGCGCCCAGACCCCGAAGCCGAGAAGCGCCAGAGCCACGGCGACCACCGCCGCAATGCTTTCTGACGCCATGCTCCAGAGCGCGTCCTTGCTGAAGTTCATGCGTCGGGCCAAGAGCGAATAGGCGACATCGCCCGCGAGCTGCAGCGGAATGAGGAAGGCCATGATGCGCAGCAGGTAAGCGCTCTCCACCGCGCCCAGCAGACCGCCGAAAAATTCCGCGAAGATGTAGAGAACGGCGGCCATGGTGCAGGAAATCGCCAGATTGGCCCAGAAGACGGTATGGATCGTATCCATATCCTCTTCCTTTTCGACGATCAGCGCAGAGGTTAGCCCCGCGCCGGCAATCATGGTCAGAAACTGTACAACCGTAAGTCCTACCGCAACCACGCCGAATTCTTCCGGGGAAAGCAGTCTTGCAAGAATGGGGACCGTGACAAACTTAAGCCCGAATGTCCCTGTTTTTGACAGGACGCTCCACCCCACATTGGTGGTGATGGTCTTTACATTTGGAGCTGGGGGCATACAAGCATCCTGTTTCTGGAGGCCGGCGGGGAGGATCGCCGGTTGGGAGTTGCCGATACCATCGGGGCCGCTTTTAGGATCGGGCCCGACACTTCTTGATCAACGCAAGGGGCGAAACAATGGCAAGATTTACTGTCGTCATTCCCTATTACCAAAAGCAGCACGGAATTCTTGGACGTGCACTCGCATCGGTTTTTGCGCAGACTTACCAGGATTTCGATCTTGTCATCGTCGATGACGAATCGCCATATCCGATCGAAAGCGAACTTGCGGAACTTTCGCAGGGTGAGAAAGACCGGATTCTTGTCATTAAGCAGGCCAATGGCGGGCCTGGCGGCGCGCGCAATACCGGTCTCGACAATGTGCCTGATGGTAGCGATTACGTAGCTTTTCTCGATTCGGACGATATCTGGACACCCGATCATCTGCGCAATGCCGCCTTCGCGCTAGAGACCTATGGCGGCGAGTGCTATTGGGCGTCGATGCAGGCAAGTGACGAATTTTATTACCATTTCGCCATTTCAGAATTGGAAAAGAACGAAGGTGCGGCAAGGCTTTCCGAGAAGCCGCTGGTGATCGAACTCCCGGATCTCGCAAGCGTCATGCTGCGGAACTGGAGTTTCCTGCACCTCTCCTGCATGGTGATTGGCCGTTCGCTTTTTGAAAAGATACGCTTCGATCCGGCGCTGAGATTGGCTGCGGAAGATGTACTGTTTTTCTGCGATTCCATCCTTGCATCGAAGCGGACGCTGCTCTGTGACGATGCCGGTGCGATGCGCGGCATGGGGGTCAATATCTTCCACAGCATCGATAACGCCTCGCCGGAATTCCTGCGTCAGCAGTTCAATACCTGGGTGGCGCTCGACACTCTGGAGGGACGTTTTTCCCGCCGGCCGGCCGATGTGGCGTCGATCGCTTCCTATAAAAACACGGCCCGCAAACAGGCGCTGTGGAGCCAGGCGGGCAATCTGAAACGGCGTAAAATTCCCGAATTCGGGCTGCTCTTGAAATGGGCAATGCGCGATCCCGCACTGCTGCGCGCCGCTTTTGAGCTCGGCGCAGGAAAAATCGTTCGTACAAGATGAGCGAATTCTTGCCCGCAAGAATTTATATGTTTTTCACCCAGGAGTGACCTCATGAAACCTTACCACTGGGAATCGCATCACGGCAATTTCGGTGACGATCTCAATCTGTGGCTGTGGGATTTTCTGCTTCCAGGCCTGCGCGACGTGCATGACGACGTCATGCTTGTCGGCGTCGGCACCGTGCTGAACGACACCCTGCTGCCGGCAAAACAGCGCAAGCTGGTCATCGGCAGCGGTTATGGCTATGGCGCGGTGCCGGATACGGGCACCGGGTTCTGGGATATTCGCTGCGTGCGCGGCGAAAAAACCGCCGCCAAGCTCGGGCTTGCGCCGGAAATGGGCATCGTCGATCCCGCCGTCATGGTCACCGAGATGCCGGACTTCAAAGGCCTGCCGAAACTCCACAAGAAGACCTTCGTTCCCCATTGGGAGTCGGCGGAATTTGGCATGTGGGAAACGGTCTGTGAACCGGCGGGGCTGACCTATCTAGACCCGCGCGGCGAGGCGAAATCGGTCATCCGTGCCATTGCCCAATCGGAATTCATCGTCGCCGAATCCATGCATGGCGCAATCCTTGCCGATGCGTTCCGCGTGCCATGGGTCGCAGTCAGCACATCCCCCTCGATCAACAGCTTCAAATGGAGTGATTGGGCAGGCACCGTCGGCGTGGAATATCAGCCGCGTTACGTGCCTGTTTCCACCCGTGCCGAGGCGGCAAAAAAGGGCTCGCGCTTCTGGGGCATGAATTTTCCGCCGCCGCCAGCCCCCGTCATTGCCGAGACCGGCTCCGTTTCGGCGCATGGGGGCCCGGCGCATGAAGGCGATGTGCTGGTCAGGCCGCAGGAAAGCCAGTCAACGTCGTTGCGCAAGCTGGCCAAGCAGGTTCTGGCTGCCCCTTCCACGCTCGCGCTCTGGCAGGCAAGCCGGGCGGAACCACGTCTCAGCCCGGATGGCAGGCTGGAAGAGCGCAAGGAGCGTTTTTCCGTCGTTCTGGAAACGATCAAGCGCGATTATCTTTGAGGGTGAAGAGCGGATGCGGCAGAGAATTTTCTGCCGCATTTGCTTGAGGATGCCATCCTCTAACGTCTCCATCGTCATGCTCGGGCCTGTCCCCGAGCATCTGTAACCGAGCGACTATACGATACGTGCGTAGATCCTCGGGACAAGCCCGAGGATGACGGCGGAGAATTGGCCGAGGTTGTCGTTCCCCTTACGAAACCGGCGTCCCCTCCAGAAGATATCGCACATCCCGTACGGGCTGCGACGGCTTGCGGAAACGCGCGGTCTTGTCGGTCAGGATACCGCGCGTGATGGCGGGCAGGGCGGGCAGGCGTGCAAGAGCGTGGGTTAGCGCGCCGCCCATGCCTTTCTGCTTTTTCGCATCGAGAAAATGGCGAAGCTCGAATTTGGCGCGGATATGTTTTTCATGTTCTCGAAGGATCGCCGCCTCGTTGGCGGACAGCCTGCAGCCAGCGAGGATGGACCTGTCCGCCTCGTATAAGCGGCGAAGGTCCTCGGTGCTGTGACGCCCGCTCAGCGAATTGCCGCGCACGATTGCGCCGTAACCGCAATGGCGGATGACCTTGTAGCGGGCGCCGGCGGCAAGCGCGCGAACGTAAAGCTCATAATCTTCGCCCAGCCGCAGGGCCTCGTCGTAGCGCAGCGCATGTTTGTCGAGAAAGTTGCGGCGTATCACCGGTTTCAGGAAACCTGTCTCTCCGCGCTCCACGCCGGGCCTGGAAATATTGCCTTCCACGAATTCCGCAAGCGACAGGAACCGGGCCTCAGGTTCGAAGCGGGCCGGCTGCATGGAGGATGCGCCCGGAACCGATTGCTGGATGAAGGCGATATTGTCGGCGACCAGATCCCAGTCATCATCGGCCAGCATGGCGGTGAAACGGCCCCTGAAAAAAAAGTCGTCCGCATCGAGGATGCTGATAAGCGGCGCAGATGAAATTGAGATCGCATGGTTGCGGGCAGCGGAAGGTCCGCGGTTGACGTCGAATCGCACCACCCGCAAGCGACCGCTACCGTCATCTGCCGCATGCGCGACATCGCTTGTCGTATCGGTGGAACCATCGTCGATCACCACCACTTCGCCGACCTCCGGTTCCACAAGCGCGGAGCGGATGGCGATATCGATCGTTTCGGATGCATTTTTCGCAGCGATGATGACGCAAATGGGCTGTGAACCACTCACCATGGGATGTCCTTTTGCTTTGACGACCGTCAGGATTTGGCCAGCAGAAAGTGTCAGGGATGTGGATGCAAGCGATTTTTTTGCGACGCAATAAAAGCCGATGCTTGAAAGCTTACATATCGGTGAGTTTCGCGCCATGCGGCGGGGCGCTTTTGGCTGTTTCGGCCGTCATGGTTTCAGCGCTGCGATCATGCGCGAATGTCTCACGCAACCGGCGCTTTTCGCGGGCGACCAGAACCAGAATTGCAATAAAATAACCGACTTGCAGAAGGACGGCGCAGATGAGGGTCTGGATGAACGCCGTATAGAACGACCCGTGAATGAAATATGTAGCAACCGCAAAGGTAAGCAACGCACCGATCATGCTGAAAAAAACACGAGGTGCATACATGGTGCTCTCCTCCCGAGAACGATTTCTCCGTTTTTGGCTGCGCTGCGGCATTTTTTTTCTTTGCAAGAAATATACGATGAGACTGGTGTTGTTTCAACACACATATACTTCTTCTATCTGGCGCAGCATGAAATTTCGGTAATCTTGATTGGTAAATTCCTTGGTAATCGATGATTTCCCTCTGTCGGGTCTGTTTTGAAACCCGGTTTCTGGCTTCGGACAGGCATAGAATCGCTCTTTGATAGGCTATTGCGGGTTGTCTGCGCCGCCCTGCAGACTTCGTTAACCATCTCGCCTTTAAAAAGTCGGTATTGATTCCTCGAAGAGCAGGGTGCCCGCGTGACGACGAGTTCAGAAGTAATCGCCTTTCCGGCAAAGAACCGCATTGCCGACGTAAAACGGTGTGCAACCATGCTTGACCGTCTGCATGGTGTGGAGGCGAATGATTTCTGGCGCAGGGAGTGCCGTGAACTGGCCGCCTATCTGACGGGATTGGGTTATGAAGACGCTGCCATGCGGCACGAGGTCATGGAATTTCAAAACGCGGTGCAGGCCGAATTGTGGTCCGGCGATGCTGCCCCCGAGGCTCGTCGCGACAGCCATTGAGGTTTTAAGTTTTCTCATAAAAAAGCCGGCGGATGCTTTGCACCGCCGGCTTTTTTGTTGGCGTCCGCCTGGCTTCAGGAGGCGCTGGCGCCGCGTGTGCGGGCAACACCATCGAGCGCCGGCTTGTATTTCGGATCGAGCCGCGCCGCGTGGGAATAGGACTTGGCGGCCTTGGCCATCTCGCCGCGCCGCTCATAGACCAACGCCTGGTTGGCCCAGGATTCGGCGACATTGCCATCAAGCGAAATAGCGTGATTGAAATCCGCGAAGGCGTTTTCGTCGTCGTTCAAGGCGACATAGGAGAGGCCACGCCCGTTATAGGGTTCCGGCGAGGTGGAAGACAGGGAAATCGCCTTGGAGAAGTCCTCGATGGCCTGGGCGTGCTGGTTGCGCAGCTGGTAGATCAAGCCGCGATTGTGCCATGCGCGTCCATCCGTGGTTTCAAGCTGGATGGCGCGGGAGAAATCGTCGAACGCTTCGTTGACCCGTCCCGACTGGCGGTAAAGATTGCCACGGCCGATCAGCGCCACATCATAGCTCGCATTGATCTGCAGGGCGGCGTTATAGTCCTGCAGGGCCTGCTGCTGCTGACCGGAGTTGCGATAAACCAGCGCGCGGTTGGCGTAAGCCTGGTAGAAGCGCGGGTTCAGCTGCAATGCCTTGTTGAAGTCTTCGATGGCGCGGCGGGAATCACCCGCGCGGCCGTAAGCCGAGCCACGGACATTGTAGCCTTCCGGATCCTGCGGATTGGCGTTGATGACCGAGGTGAGCGAGGCGATGTTTTCCTGCGAGCCCTGGGCGCGGTCGATCCTGAACACGTCTTCCGTCTGGTTGGATGTCGCGCAACCGGAAAGACCGGCGAGCACGGTGCAGACGACCAGAGAAGCACGAAACCCTCTGTTGTTTTTCAATGGCACCCGCCGCGTGGAGGCGTCGGAGTTTTTCACAACACAGGCATCGACAGCGATCATTCGGTGTGGGTTCCCTCGCAGGCCGGTCTCATAATCGTTGTCCCACGATTTGTCTCCGACCACAAACACAAAGAGCGGCGGCGAATTGATCGCCCCCGCCCAACAAGCATTCAAAAACGTCCAAAAGACGGCCTATTAACGGCTCGCGCGCGGGGCCGCAATCAGACCTTCGCGCTGTGCGCGCTTGCGTGCCAGCTTGCGAACGCGGCGAACGGCTTCAGCCTTTTCGCGGGCGCGCTTCTGGGAGGGCTTTTCGTAATAATCGCGCATTTTCATTTCACGGAAAATGCCTTCGCGCTGCATCTTTTTCTTGAGGGCGCGAAGCGCCTGATCAACGTTATTGTCGCGGACTAGTACCTGCACGTTAAACCCGTTCCTTTAGTTTGGTTATCTTGCTGTGCGAATAAAGGCATTCGCACGCAAACACAAAATCGTTCGCTTGGCCTTTTTAGCCGTGCGATTGGTGTCGTGCATTATCAGATCATTTACGCCAAGTCCAGCCGATAACCCGCAAACAACAGCTAAAATGCGACCCCTCCGCCATTCTCGCGGTCATGTCGAAACAAAAGCATTGCGGCGTCGCAAAATGGATATTGCCTCCCATCCCGATTTGCCATGTGTATGATACGGGCCGGAACTATGCTTCCGGTTTCTGGCCGGTTCTTGAGGAGCAGATTGCGAATGCGCAAATATTCCGTTTTTGCCGTGGCGCGTGAGGCGCTCAGGGGTCATAAAGGCTGGGATGCGCAATGGGCATCACCCGAGCCGCGCAAGGATTATGACGTCATCATCATCGGCGGCGGCGGCCACGGTCTGGGGGCGGCCTATTATCTTGCCAAGGAACACGGCATCACCAATGTCGCGGTGCTGGAAAAGGGCTGGCTTGGCGGCGGCAATACCGGCCGCAACACCACCATCATCCGTTCCAACTATCTCTATGAAGAGAGCATGGATATTTACGAGCATTCCCTCAAGCTTTGGGAAGGCCTGAGCCAGGATCTCAATTATAACGTCATGTATTCAGCGCGTGGCGTGATGATGCTGTCGCACAATATTCACGACCGGCAGTCCTTCAGCCGGCACATCAATGCCAACCGTCTCTATGGTATCGACAATGAGTGGCTGACGCCCGAACAGGCCAAAGCCTATTGTCCGCCGCTCGATATTTCCGGCAATGCGCGTTATCCGATCAATGGCGCAGCACTCCAGCGCCGTGGCGGCACGGCGCGCCACGATGCGGTGGCCTGGGGTTATGCCCGCGCCGCCTCCGACCGCGGTGTGCACATCATCCAGAATTGCGAGGTCACGGCCATCAGGCGCGGGCCGGACGGGGCAGTGACGGGTGTCGAAACCAATCGCGGTTTCATCGGCGCCAAGAAGATCGGCGTTTCCGCCGCCGGCCACTCCTCGGTTCTCATGAAGATGGCGGATGTGCGGGTGCCCCTGCATTCCAACCCGCTGCAGGCGCTGGTGTCAGAGCCGCTGAAACCGATCTTCCCCTGCGTCGTGATGTCCAACACGGTGCACGCCTATATTTCGCAGTCCGACAAGGGGGAACTGGTCATCGGCGCTGGCACGGACCAGTATAATTCCTATTCCCAGACCGGCGGCCTGCAGATCATCACCCATACGCTCGATGCCATCTGCGAGCTGTTCCCGATCTTCCGTCGTGTCAAGATGATGCGCCAATGGGGCGGCATTACCGACAACACGCCCGACCGTTCGGCCATCCAGAGCGTGACGCCGGTGCCGAACCTCTTTGTCAATTGCGGCTGGGGTACGGGTGGTTTCAAGGCGACACCGGGTTCGGCCAATCTCTTTGCCCATCTCATCGCCCGCGGTGAGCCACATCGCCTTGCCGCCGGGCTGACACTCGACCGGTTCCGCACCGGCCGGCTCATAGATGAGGCCGCCGCTGCCGCGGTGGCGCATTGATGCTGGCGGCGGCTGTGCTTGCGATCAATATATCTGGCGCGGTCGCGGTCGTGCCCGTCGGCAGCATCATTCCCGAGGCCGAGGATTTTCGCAGTCAAAAAATTGCGAAGATGCAGGGTGAGAAAGACTGGCCTTTCGTGGCGGAAAAAGGCCTGCTGCTGTGTGCTCCAAGTCTCGCGGACAAGATGGTCTATTTCGTCGGCGAGAAGGAGGATGGCGAGCAGGACTATCCCTTCGCAATCGATACCGACATGATGGCGGTTGCCATCGTCAATATGGGCCGGGCCTCGGCGCTACGCCCCTTCGATAATTTCGCGCAGCTTCTGACGCGGCTTTCCCCCTTTGTTGCGATGGGAAAGCGGCTATGTGACCAACCCGCCGGAAGCGTCCTTCCGGAAAATTCTCTCTAGGTGGAGCGACGATGCTTCTGATCCATTGCCCCTATTGCGGGGAAGACCGTTCCGAACTGGAATTCCGCTGGGCGGGCGAGGCCCATATCGCTCGGCCGGAAAACATCGCCGATATTTCTGACGAAGCTTTCGCGGAGTATTTCTTCATTCGCGACAATGACAAGGGTCTCGTTTTTGAGCGCTGGCGGCATATCCATGGCTGCGGCCGGTTTTTCAACGCCGCCCGCCACTCCGTCAGCGATAAATTCCTGATGACCTACAGGGCCGGCGAGCCGAAGCCGGATGTCGAGACTGTCCTGTCTGGAGAAAAGGGAGCCGGGCAATGAGCGGCGATTACCGTATAAAGGGCGCTGGCCGCCTGACGCCGGCCAGAACGGCGCGTTTCACCTTCGACGGCAAGATTTATTCCGCGCTGGAAGGCGACACGGTTGCCTCAGCGCTTCTCGCAAACGGCGTGCATTTGATCGGCCGCTCGTTTAAATATCACCGGCCGCGTGGTTTCCTGTCTGCAGGGCCGGAAGAGCCGAATGCGCTGATCGACGTCTCACGCGATAGCATGCGCAAGCAGCCGAATGTGCGCGCAACGGTGCAGGATGTGTTCGACGGTGCAATCATCGCCTCGCAGAACCGCTTTCCGTCGCTGTCCTTCGATATCAGCGCGATCAACGACGTCCTTTCGCCGATGTTTGCGGCTGGCTTCTACTACAAGACTTTCATGTGGCCGAAGGCCGCCTGGCACAAGATCTATGAACCGATCATCCGCCGCGCTGCCGGTCTCGGCAAGGCGCCGAGCGAGCCCGATGCGGATCATTATTCAGGCCGTTATGCCCATTGTGACCTGCTGGTGGCCGGTGGTGGCGTTGCCGGTCTGACGGCAGCGCTGGCTGCGGCGAATACCGGCGCCAGCGTCATTCTGGTGGATGAGAATGCCGAAATCGGCGGCGCGCTGCGCTTCGACACGGGAGCGGTTATCGATGGGCTGCCCGGTTATGAGTGGGCGCAGAAGGTTCTCGCCGAATTGAAGTCCCTGCCTAACGTCCGGGTTCTGACCCGCACGACAGCCTTCGGTTATTACAACCACAATTTCGTGGCGCTGGCAGAGCGCGTGACCGATCACCTCGCCACGCCCGCCAGACACCAGCCGCGCGAGCGGCTGTGGCAGGTGCGCGCCAAAAAAGTCGTTCTGGCGGCGGGTGCGATCGAGCGCCACATGGTCTTCGCCAATAATGACCGTCCGGGCATCATGCTGGCATCGGCGGCACGCACATATCTCAATCACTACGGGGTGGCTGTCGGCCACAATGTCGGTGTCTACACCGCCCATGATTCAGCCTATGAAACGGCTTTCGACCTGAAGAAGGCCGGCGTGAAGATCGCCGCCATCGTCGATTGCCGCGAGAACCCGGATCGGCGGTTGCTGGATGAGGCGCGGGCGCTGAACATCGAAGTGTTGGCGGGCCACAGCGTTTACAATACGGCCGGGCGTCTGCGCGTGTCGTCCATGACCGTTGGCCGCAATGGTGGCTCCAACAAACGCAAGATCGCCATTGATGCGCTCGTCGTTTCCGCCGGCTGGACGCCGTCGGTACATCTGTTTTCGCAATCACGCGGCAAGCTGAAGTTTGACGCGGCTAACCAGCGCTTCCTGCCCGATATCCATGTGCAGGACTGTGTTTCCGTCGGCACCTGCAACGGCACGGACGATCTTGCGGCGGTGATTGCCGAAGCGGCGGCTGCTGGCGGTTCCGCTGTGGAGTTTTCCGGCGAGAATGCCCGTGGCTGGACCGGCGGTATGATCGGCGCTGCCGAAGGTGCGGGTGAGGGCACCGGCGTCAAGGCCTTCATCGATTTCCAGCATGATGTCTGCGCCAAGGATATCCGCCTTGCCGTGCGTGAGGGCATGCACTCCGTCGAGCACATCAAACGCTTCACCACCAATGGCATGGCGTCGGATCAGGGCAAGATGTCCAATATGCACGGGCTCGCCATTGCATCCGAAGCGCTGGGTCGGGATTTGCCTAAGGTCGGCCTCACCACTTTCCGTCAGCCCTATACGCCGGTCACCTTCGGTACGCTCATCAATCATTCGCGCGGCGCATTGTTCGATCCGGCCCGCAAGACGCCGATGCACGACGAAGAGGCGGCGGCAGGTGCGGTGTTCGAGGATGTCGGAAACTGGAAGCGCGCGTGGTTCTTCCCGCGTGCGGGCGAGGACATGCACGAAGCAATCAACCGCGAGTGCAAGATGGTGAGAGACAGCGTTGGCGTCTTCGATGCCTCGACGCTCGGCAAGATCGAGGTGGTCGGCCCTGACGCGGCGAAGTTCCTCAACCTCATCTACACCAATGCCTGGGATACGCTGAAACCCGGCCGCTGCCGTTATGGCATCATGACCCGCGAAGACGGCTTCGTTTACGATGACGGCGTCGTCGGGCGTCTTGCCGAGGACCGCTTCCATGTGACGACGACCACGGGCGGCGCGCCGCGTGTTCTGCAGCACATGGAGGATTATCTCCAGACCGAATTCCCCGATCTCAATGTCTGGCTGACCTCGGCCACCGAACAATGGGCTGTCATTGCCGTGCAGGGGCCGAAGGCGCGGGAGGTAATCGCTCCCTTCGTCGAGGGTATCGACCTTTCCCCGGAAGCCTTCCCGCATATGGCGGTGGCCGAGGGCAAGTTCTGCGGCGTGCCGACGCGGCTTTTTCGCGTCTCTTTCACCGGCGAGCTTGGTTTCGAAATCAACGTTCCGGCCGATTACGGCGCAGCCGTCTGGTCTGCCATCCGGGAAAGGGCCGAAGCCGTTGGCGGTTGCCTTTATGGCACCGAAACCATGCATATCCTGCGTGCCGAAAAGGGCTATATCATCGTCGGGCAGGATACCGACGGCACGGTGACGCCTGACGATGCGGGGCTCAGCTGGGCGGTTTCCAAGAAGAAGACGGATTTCGTCGGTATTCGCGGTCTTAAGCGCCCTGATCTCACGCGCTCCGGCCGCAAGCAGCTGGTGGGTCTGAAGACGAAGGACAGGCTGACCGTTCCGGAAGAGGGCGGCCAGATCGTTGTCGATCCGAACCAGCCGAAACCCATGACCATGCTCGGCCATGTGACATCCGCCTACTGGTCGGCAAATCTCGGCCATTCCATCGCCTTTGCGCTGGTGGCGGATGGCAGGGCGCGTTTGGGCGAAACGCTCTATATCCCGCTCGCCGATAAAACCATTGCCGTCGAAGTGACCGACATGGTCTTTCTCGACAAGGAAGGGGCCCGTCTCAATGGCTGATATGCTTCACGCAAAACGCAAATCCGTGCTTGAGGATTTCCATGGCGGCTCGCCCTTCGTCTCGCTGAAACCTGCCGCTTCCGCATCACGGCTGTCGCTGCGCGCGCGGGAAAGCGCTGTGCCGGCCCTTTCGGAAGCGCTTGGTCTTTCCTTGCCCACCAGCCCGAAAAGCGCCGTCACCTCGGGTCTGCGGTCTGCTCTCTGGCTCGGCCCGGATGAATGGCTGGTGATCGATCAGAGCGAAAGCGACCTGATGGCAGTGCTCTCCGGCGTCTCCGGCCTGTTTTCGGCAACCGACATTTCTCACCGTAATACGGCCATCATCGTCTCCGGCCCGGGTGCGGAGGCCGCACTCAATGCCGGTTGTCCGCAGGATCTGTCTCTGACACGATTCCCGGTCGGCGCCTGCTCGCGCACGGTTTTCGGCAAGGCGGAAGTGGTTCTGCTACGCGTGACCGACGATACGTTCCGGATGGAATGCTGGCGTTCCTTCGCCGACTATGTCGGCGGGCTGCTGCAGGAGGCGGCTGAGGACGTGGCGGTTTGAACTTTTCAATCCCCAGTCAGAAAAGATTTCTCGGCTTAGAGGGTCTTAACATAATCTACGCCGGCTTCGAGTGCGTCCTTGAACATTAGGCGTCGATGGTAACTCGCAAGAAAACCGGCTTTTACGGCATTACCGCGCTCGTCCGGTGTACCGTGATGGCCGGGATGATCAACCGCGTGATCTCCTACGCTGAACTGTGCCTGGGCGATAACCGCCGCCGGAAAATTCGCGTTGTCGAGCTTGCGGCGACCTGCGAAATATCCTGCCAAATAGTCCGCGTGCAACTCTATTCTTTTAACCGTTGGCTGCCCACCCAGGCGGTCGTCTATTCCATATTTATATTGTGCGATGTGCCCAAATTCATGCGCGCATACCGCTGCGATGTAAGCGGCGGGATAGGCTGGCTGATTCAAAAACTCCTGAAGAAAACGCAAGCCGAAAAGAACCGTGCCGTCTGAGCGGCCCATGTAGTTGGCCGGACTTGCATAGGCATTTTTCCCTTTCGCATCGTCAAGATAGGTAAAGCCGGGGAGAACATCGAAAAGATTACTGAGATAGTTCAGGGTCTGCGCCAGTGCATAGTCGAAGTCTTTGTCTCCAGATGTGGCGACGGGTGCCTGACCGTCAACGTAGGAAAACTCCATTGTTTTTTTGTTATTCGTTTCCGTCGCAATCTCCGAGGCGGTTAGCGTGCAACCATAATAAGTCTGGCACCGGCATATTCCGGGCAATGCGAAGCTTGCACCGCATCCGACAATAAGGCCGCGTCTCGTAATCATGGCTCTCACCTCAGGGGCAAAGTTCGGGGAATTTTTGGCAGGCTTGGTTATCTGAAGGCGGTTTTGGTACCGGATTGGGCGTAGGATTCGGGTTCGGATTTGGTGTCGGATTGGGAGTGGGATTTGGGTTGGGGTTTCCGCCAGGTACCGAATTAAACTGAAAATTCTCAAACCTTTGCGTCATTTGAGAAAATGCAAGCTGCCAATCCGCATATCCATTCTGGTGGACGGTCCGGCAAGTCAAAAAGCTACCCAGTGGAAGTACATTTTCTCCACCTATCATAACATTATGAACAGGCCCCAGTTGAACCAAAGGAGGATAACGCCCTGTTCCGCCAGTCTGTTGAAAGATTGCAAATAATGCCTGTTGGCCAAACGCGGACTGTAGTTGTGGTCCGCCAATTTGCAGCAAGGTGGCGATGTTTGCGCAGGCATTCATCGCGGCTTGGGATCCCATTTGCTGCTGTGCGATGGCCGGCGGCGCAAGTAAACTGCACACTAAAAGAATGGCTGAGCTTTTCGGGGTTTTGATAAGCAATTAAATTCCCCTCTAGATAATATCGATAGAAGAGGAGCACGGTTGTATTGCTTTTACAAGCAGCAGTTGGATTCTCGGCGTATATATTTGTTAAATTTGTTTAGTTCGCTTTCCAGCCGCGCCATTCCACCCAACGCCCGTGAAAATCGGCGCGGCCGATTTCCTGTTTCTCGCCAGTCGGCCAGATTTGCAGGGTAATCGCGGCGCTGCCCGGCGTCTGGTCCGCTTCCATCTGCAGGCGGGCAAGCGGAGCCTCCGGCGTGGCGCGGGCGCCTGCCTCGGCAATCAAGGCTTCTCCGGTCTGCTTTAAGGCATCCGGCAGATATTGCCAGGCGACGGAATGGTAGATGACATGGGTGGCGCCCGAATGCGGTGTGGCAAGGCGTCGTTTCAGCCAGTCGATCGCATCGGCCTTTTCGACGTGTAAGCCGTTCTCCACGGCAATCTGTAGAGCCGCTGCTGTTCGCTCCAGCCTGTCGGTCTGGTCAGCCCAGACATAGGACATCAAGCGCAGGCGATCCTCGGCGGATGACGGATCGAGCGGGTTGAGATCGCAGCCGGCGCGCTCGATGACCTCAATCCGACGATCGGGCGGCGATGCGTTTCCGCGCCATTCCGGCGAAAGAAAGACATCCGACTTCTCACCCCATGCGAGGTCGCCCAGTCGATACTGGTAACGGTCAAATTGCAGGTTCAGCCCGGCGCTGGCGCCAACTTCCGAAAGCGCCAGCGGCTTGCCGACAAGCGCCGCAATCGTCAGAAACCCCGGCAGCAGCACTGCGGAACGGCGGACTTCGTTGGTCTGCGGTGGTGATTTCAACCTCTCGAGGATAAAGGCTGCATGAAAGCGCAACGCATCTTCGCAGGCCTGCCACAGCTTATCGTCGTTTTCGGGTGCGATATCGACAAGCGGCGTGATCTTGTCCTCAATGGCAAGCGCATGCAGGGCGCCCGCCAGCCGCAAGGGAACGGAATCGCCGGAGGGGCCGACATCGCCCGGCCAGGACAGGATTTTTTGGCCCACTTCCGTCTGGCGGTCCAGCCGCGCCGAGACTGCGCGGCAAAGCCTTGCGGTAAAGGGCGAGCCGAGGCTGTCGCAAGCCCTCGCCTGAACGAGAAACGCATTTCTTACGGCTTCATCATGCATGCGGTCTCTCCCTTGGTCCGTGGGTCAGATATCGTCCGGCCTGTCCTCCGGATTGAACTGGGTGATCGTCGTCCAGCGGGCGGTGAGCGCCGGCTTTCTTTCGTTTTCAATCTCCACTGTCACGTCATAGGTCGTCATCAGCATGGCGGCGCCGCGAAAGCGGGCTTCCGCCAGGATGAACCGGCCGCGCACCCGCGCACCACTTTTAACCGGCGCGACGAAACGCACGGCGTCGAAGCCGTAATTGAGGCCCATGATCTGCTCGCGAATAGGGGGCACGGCGTCGTAATACAGCGCCGAAAGCAAAGACAGCGTCAGGAACCCATGCGCGATAGTACCGCCGAAGGGGCTTTCCGCTTTGGCGCGCTCCGGGTCCGTGTGGATGAACTGTTCGTCCAAAGTTGCTTTTGCGAAGGCGTCAATCATCGTCTGATCGACGATGATCCAGTCGGAAACGCCCATTTCCGTGCCGACGAGACTTTTAATCTCCGCCAGCCCTATGTCCTTTGCCATAATGTCTCTTTCCGGTTGCGTCGCACGCCATATAAAGGTGCCGGTGCCAGGCGATCAACCGCGCAGATAAAACACCACCGAACGGGCAGGCAGGAAAGCGGGATTACCGAAATCCGTGCCGATAGCTCTCCAGCCATTGCCGGGCAAGGTAAAGGGCACAATCTCGCGGCTGCGGTTGATGAGCACCGCGAGTTCGACCTCGTTTCCCCTCTCGTGATCGGAGGTGGAAAGTACCATGGCGAAGGCCGGTCCGTCCGGTCTTTCCCAGTCCGAAACCGTCATGGGTTCGCCGCCGGGAGCAAGCCACGCCACATCGTCCTTGCCGGAGAAAAATGCGGTTTGCGAAAAGACGCTGAAGCGTTTGCGCAGTGCGGAAAGAAACGCGGTGTGATCGATCAGTTCCGGGGAAAGCGATGACCAGTCGACCCAGTTGATCTCATTGTCCTGACAATAGGCGTTGTTGTTGCCCTGCTGGCTGCGGCCACCCTCATCGCCAGCGGTGAGCATCAATGCGCCGCGGCTGACGAAAAGCGTGGAAAGCAGCGCCTTCACATCAGCAAGGCGCGCAGCGACAATGGCGGGATCATCGCTTGGGCCTTCTACGCCATTGTTCCAGGAATGGTTTTCATTGTGGCCGTCGCGATTGTTCTCGCCGTTTTTTTCATTGTGCTTGTGTTCGTGGCTGACGAGATCGAACAGCGTGAAGCCGTCATGGGCGGCAAGGAAATTGACGCTGCGGCTTCTTGAGCGGCCATGGCGTGAAAAGATCGGCGACGAACCGGATAGTGCATCGGCGAGCGCCCCGGTGGTTCCCGCATCACCGCGCCAGAACCGGCGCATATCGTCACGGGCACGGTCGTTCCATTCCAGAAAGCTTTCGGGGAAATTGCCGAGCTGGTAACCGCCGGGGCCGATATCCCATGGTTCGGCGATCAGCACACGGTCGTGAAGCACTGCGTCCGAATGCATGGCATCAAGCGTTTCGCTGGCCATATCGAAGCCATTGGCCGTTCGACCGAGCACGGGTGCCAGATCGAAACGGAAGCCGTCCACACCAGCATTCACGACAAAATGCCTGAGCGCATCGATGATGAGCTGGCGCACATAGGGATGATCGCACGCGACCGTATTGCCGGTGCCGGTATCATTAATGAGCACGCCCGGTTCTCCGGGCGGGTGTCGGAAGGCGGTGAGATTGTCGAGGCCACGCAACGACAAAACCGACCCTTCAATGTCGCTCTCACCGGTATGGTTGAAGACCAGATCGAGAATGACGCCTATACCTTCCGCATGCAGCGCGGCTACCGTATCGCGTAATTCCCGCACGCCGCCGGGGCAGAGGCGCGGATCGAGCGCCATGAAGCCGACCGGGTTGTAGCCCCAGGCATTGGAAAGGCCGAGCGGCGGCAGGTGCCGCTCGTCGATCCAGGCAGTGATCGGCATCAGTTCCACGGCATCCACGCCGATTTTTTTCAGGTGCGCGATGATGGCGGGATGAGCCAGCGCCGCGACGGTGCCCCTTATGTTTTCCGGCACCTCGGGATGCAATGTGCTGAAGGATTTGACCGCAAGTTCGTAAATCAGCCCGCCTTCGGCAAAAAGCGGCGCTTGGCGTTTGGGCGGTTGGTATTGTGAAAGGATCGCCTTGGGCATGATGCCGCCCGTGTCTTCGCCAAAAGCGTATAGCGCCGGATCGTGCCGGAAGGGGCGGTCGATCTCCGTGGCATAGGGGTCGAGCAGTAGTTTTGATGGATCGAACCACAGGCCGTGTTCGGGGGCGTAAATTCCGTGGGCGCGGTAACCGTATCGCGTGCCGGAACCGGTGTCCGTCACCGTCAAACGGTGAATATCATCCTCTCCGCGCTTCATTGGCAGACGGGCGGTCTCCTTTTCACCGGCTGCATCGAAAAGGCAAAGATCGATCTGGGAAGCGTGCCGGGAATAGACCGTGAATTCCGTTCCGTTTTCCGTCTGGATTGCGCCTTTGGGGAAAACGGGTGGGTTCTGCATGGATCGCCTCCGATGGGGATGATGTTTTTTCTCAAAGGCATCGGCTGGATTGGAGGAGGCTTATGCTCTCACCCCCAAACTCCAAAAGGGCTGAAACCTCTCTTCCGTCATCCTCGGGCTTGACCCGAGGATCCACAACCCCGCCCCACCATGGATCCTCGGGTCAAACCCGAGGATGACGCCGAATGTGGCGAAGGGTGTGTCACCCCGATAAGCTGCCTTGCCAGATGCCTATTGCGCGGCGCGCTCTCCCGGAAGAGACGCGCGCCGCGGCAATTTCACGTAATAACGCTCGGTTCGTTGCGGCCGGTATGGGCCTTGATACCGGCGATCGTATCGGCAACGGCAATCAGGTCGGCCAGCGCCTCCTGGGTTTCTATGCCGTGGCGGGCCGCATCCGCCTCGTAACGCTCAACGTAAAGCCTCAGCGTCGCGCCTGCCGTGCCGGTGCCGGAAAGGCGCAGCACGATGCGCGAACCGCCCTCGAACAGGATGCGGATGCCCTGATTTTTGCTCACCGACTGATCGACAGGATCGTGATAGGCAAAATCATCCGCAGCCGCGACCTTCAGATTGCCGTAGCTGGTGCCGGGAAGTGTGGCGAGTTTTTCGCGCAGCGTGGCGACCAGCGTGTTAGCGGCGTCTGAATCAACTTCTTCATAGTCATGGCGGGAATAATAGTTGCGGCCATATTCGGCCCAGTGCCTGGTGACGATGTCTTTTACGCTTTCCTTGCGGGCGGCGACGATGTTCAGCCAGAACAGCACGGCCCAGAGGCCATCCTTTTCACGCACATGGTTGGAGCCGGTGCCAAAACTTTCCTCGCCACAGATCGTTACCTTACCGGCGTCCATGAGGTTGCCGAAGAATTTCCAGCCGGTCGGCGTCTCATACATGCCAAGCCCGAGCTTTTCGGCGACACGGTCCGCTGCGGCACTGGTCGGCATGGAGCGGGCAATGCCGGAAATGCCGGCGGCATAACCGGGCGCCAGTTTGGCATTGGCCGCGATGATGGCGAGGCTGTCGGAGGGGGTGACGAACATGCCCTTGCCGACAACCATGTTGCGGTCGCCATCGCCATCGGAAGCCGCACCGAAATCCGGTCCCTGCGGGCTCATGACATCGTCATAAAGCTCCTTGGCGTGGACAAGGTTGGGGTCTGGATGGTGGCCGCCGAAATCCGGCAGCGGCGTTGCGTTGCGGACAGAGCCTTTTGGCGCGCCGAGGCGCTTTTCGATGATGTCCACGGCATAAGGGCCGGTAACGGCGCTCATGGAATCGACCACGACCTTGAAGCCGCCGGCAATCAGCGCACGGATCGCATCGAAATCGAAGAGCTCTTCCATCAGGGCGGCGTAATCGGTGACCGGATCGATCACCTCCACCGTCAGCTCATCGACTTTGAAGCTGCCCACCTTGTCGAGATCGATATCGGCGGCATCGGAAATCTTGTAGCTATCGATGACCTTGGAACGGGCATAGATCGCGTTGGTGATCTTTTCCGGTGCCGGGCCGCCATTGCCGATATTGTATTTGATGCCGAAATCTTCGTTCGGGCCGCCGGGATTGTGGCTGGCGGAAAGAACGATGCCGCCAAAGGCCTTGTATTTGCGGATAATGTTGGAGGCGGCCGGCGTGGAAAGAATGCCGCCCTGGCCGACTAGAACCTTGCCGAAACCGGCAGCGGCGGCCATCTTGATCGCCTTCTGGATAACTTCCCGGTTGTAATAACGGCCGTCGCCGCCGATCACCAGCGTCTGGCCCTGAAAACCTTCAAGCGCGTCGAAGATCGACTGGATGAAATTCTCGGCGTAATTTTCCTGGGCGAAGACTGGCACCTTCTTGCGCAGGCCGGAAGTGCCCGGCTTCTGGTCCTGATAGGGCTTGGTCTTGATAGTCTTGATCATTGTTTTAATGGCCTTTCGAAATAAGCTGGCTGTAAAGCGCGGCGTAAAGACCGGCGCTTTTTTCCCAGGAAACATCGGATTTCATTCCGAGTTTCTGCATTTGTGTCCATAGTTTCGGGTCGTGGTAATAACGCACGGTCCGGCGGATCGCCTGTTTGAGACCATCGAGCGTGACGGGGGAAAATTGCACGCCGGTCGCTGCCTTGCTGGCAAGGGCGGCGTGATTGGCGTCGATCACGGTGTCGGCAAGGCCGCCGGTGCGGGCAACCACCGGAATACAGCCGTAACGCAGTGCGTAAAGCTGCGTGAGGCCGCAGGGTTCGAAGCGCGAGGGAATGATGATTGCATCGCAGCCCGCCTGCATCAGATGCGACAGGGGTTCGTTATAACCGATGGCAACGCCGACACGGCCGTGGTGGCGGGATGCGGCCGCCAGAAGCGCGCCTTCCAGCGCCACTTCGCCCGCGCCGAGCACGACGAGACGACCGCCGAGGGCAACGATCTCGTCCACGGCTTCCGCCATGAGGTCGATGCCCTTCTGCCAGGTGAGGCGGGAAATGATGCAGAAAAGCGGGCTGTCGTCATCATCGATGCGGAAATGCTCAGCGACCGCCTTCTTGTTCAGCGCGCGGTTCTTGAGGTTGGCGGCGGAATAATTGTCGTGGATCAGATGGTCGGTGGCCGGGTTCCAGACATCGGCGTCGATGCCGTTGACGATGCCGTGCAGCACATGGGCGCGGCTGCTGATCACTCCCTCCAGCCCCATGCCGAATTGCGGGGTCAGGATTTCCTCGGCGTAAGAGGGGCTGACGGTGCTGAGCGCCGTCGCCGTCTGCAGGCCGCCCTTGAGGAAACTGACATCATTATAATATTCGATGCCCTCCATGCCGAAGGCATGGGCAGGTAGTGCCAGGCGGCTGAAGATGTTGGCGCCGAACTGGCCCTGGAAGGCGATGTTGTGGATGGTGAGAAGGCTCGGAATCTCAGGCGTTTCGGCATAACGCATATAGACCGGCGTCATGGCGGCCTGCCAGTCATGGGCGTGCACCATATCCGGCCGCCAGCCGGGAAGCACACCGGCGGCAATACGGGCCGCCGCCAGCGACAACGCCGCAAAACGTTTCCAATTATCAGGATAATCCTTGCCGGCCTGATTGAGATAAGGGCCGCCGGACCGTTCGTAATAAGCGGGTGCATCGAGAATGAGGAGATCCAACCCCTCGTGCCGCACCTCGAGCACCTCGGCTTTTTCACCGAGCAGATCGGAAAATTCGAAACACTTGACGGGGTCCGTCACGGCGGCTTTCACCGCCGGATAGCCGGGTATCAATGTTCGCGTTCTGACGCCATGGGCTTCGAGCGCGATGGGCAGCGCGCCGACAACGTCGGCGAGCCCTCCGGTCTTGATCAGGGGATAGATTTCGGATGAAACCGAAAGGACATTCATGGGCTCTACAGGTCCAGCTTGTCGATCATCGATTGGGTGATAAGGCAAATGCCATTTTCAGTGCGGCGGAAACGTTTGGCATCCAGTTCTGGGTCTTCTCCTACAATCAGTCCTTCCGGAATGACCACGCCATGGTCGATGACGACATTGCTGAGCTGGGCATGACGCCCGATCTTCACACTCGGCAGTACTACGGCATTCTCAAGGCGGGAGTATGAATTGGCGCGCACGCCTGTGAACAGAAGGCTGCGCGTGAGGGCCGCACCGGAAATAATGCAATCGCCCGAGACGACCGACGACACGGCCGAACCGCGACGATCCTCGTCATCATGCACGAATTTCGCCGGCGGGGTGATTTCCGCGTAAGTCCAGATCGGCCAGGATTTGTCGTAGATATCGAGGTCGGGCACCACATCCGTCAGGTCGATATTGGCCTGCCAATAGGCATCGATGGTGCCGACATCGCGCCAGTACGGCCCGTGTTCGAAATCCGAGCGCACGCAGGAATCCGCGAAGCGATGGGCGACGGCTTTGCCGTGCTTGACGATATAGGGAATGATGTCCTTGCCGAAATCGCGGCTGGAGGTCGGGTCGGCGGCATCGCGGCGCAGCGCTTCCATCAGGAATTTGGTGTGGAAGACATAAATGCCCATCGAGGCGAGCGCGAAGCCCTCATTACCGGGAATGCCGGGCGGATCGGCCGGTTTTTCGATGAAGTCGATGATCTCGTCTTTTTCGTTCACATGCATGACACCGAAGCCGGTCGCTTCCATGCGCGGTACTTCAAGGCAGCCGATCGTCACATCCGCACCGGAATCGACATGCTGCTGCAGCATGTATTCGTAATCCATCTTGTAAATGTGATCGCCGGCGAGAATGACCATATATTCCGGCGCATAGGGCTCGATGATGTCGATGTTCTGGTAGACGGCGTCGGCGGTGCCTTCATACCATTGCGTTTCGGACACGCGCTGCGAGGCCGGCAGAATGTCGAAGCTTTCATTACGTTCGGGGCGGAAAAAGTCCCAGCCGCGCTGCAGGTGGCGGATGAGCGAATGCGCCTTGTATTGCGTGGCGACGCCGATGCGGCGAATGCCGGAATTGAGCGCGTTGGAGAGCGCAAAATCGATGATGCGCGCCTTGCCGCCGAAATAAACGGCGGGTTTTGCCCGGCGGTCCGTCAGCTCCTTCAGGCGGCTTCCTCTGCCGCCTGCGAGGACATAGGCCATTGCATCACGCGCCAGTGGCTGAACTCTTTTTTCCGACATGGTGTCCTCCCTCTCTGTCTGTCAGTTTTCCGGCTCAAGCATGATCGTCGCGAGCGGCGGCAGGACGAGCATCGCCCCGATTTCTCCGCCGGCATCGACCGCCTGAACGCGTCCGCCATTTCCCTTGCCGCTGCCGCCATAGATTTCGGCGTCGGTGTTGAGAATCTCCCGCCACCGCCCCGCCTGGGGCAGCGGCACATAATAACTTTCCCGGTAGACCGGGGTGAGATTGCAGATGACTGCCACCGGTTTTTCACCAGGCGCCATGCGCAACCAGGCAAAGACGGAATTGTCGTGGTCCTCGACCACCAGCCAGCGGAAACCTTCCGGCTCGCAGTCGCGGGCGTGCAAAGCGGGTTTTGAACGATAGGTGAGGTTAAGATCGCGCACGAGGCGGCGCATGCCCTCATGCATCGGATATTGGCGCAGGTTCCAGTCGAGAGCGCCCTTTTCGCTCCATTCGCTCCATTGGGCGAACTCCTGGCCCATGAACAGAAGCTTCTTGCCGGGATAACCCCACATGAAACCGTAATAGGATCGCAAGTTGGCGAATTTCTGCCAGTCGTCGCCGGACATCTTGGCGATCAGCGATCCCTTGCCGTGCACCACTTCGTCATGAGAAAGCGGCAACACGAAATTCTCGGTGAAGGCGTAAAGCAGACCGAAGGTCAGTTCCTGATGGTGGAACTTGCGATGCACCGGCTCACGCGAGAAATAGCTCAGCGTGTCGTGCATGAAGCCCATGTTCCATTTGAAGCCGAAACCGAGACCGCCTTCATGAACGGGCTGGGAAACTTTCGGCCAGGAGGTGGACTCCTCCGCAATGGTCATGACGCCGGGATGGGTGCCATAAACGAGAGAATTCATCTTCTGCAGGAAGCGGACGGATTCGAGATTTTCGCGTCCGCCATATTCGTTGGGGATCCACTCGCCTTCCTTGCGGGAATAATCGAGATAAAGCATCGAGGCGACCGCATCGACGCGCAGGCCGTCGAGATGGAATTTCTCGGCCCAGTAAAGCGCATTGTTGATGAGGTAGGACATCACCTCAACACGGCCGAAATTATAGATTGCCGTGTTCCAGTCGGGATGAAAACCCTGACGTGGATCGGCATGTTCGTAAAGCGCGGTGCCGTCGAACCAGCGCAGGCCGTGCTCGTCGGTTGGAAAATGCGCCGGAACCCAGTCGAGGATCACCCCGATGCCGACCTTGTGAGCGCCGTTGACGAAACGCGCAAAGCCTTCCGGATCGCCGAAGCGGGCGGTCGGGGCATAAAGACCGGTCGTCTGGTAACCCCATGAGGGGTCATAGGGATGTTCGGTAATCGGCAGGAACTCGATATGGGTGAAGCCCATATCCGTGCAGTAAGGAATGAGCTGGGCGGCCAGTTCATCCCAGCTGAGGAACGTGCCGTCCTCGCGGCGCTGCCAGGAGCCGGCGTGCACCTCGTAAATGCTGATCGGCTGGCGGCGCTGGTCCACCTGCGCCCAATGTTCGCGGTGAGCCTGGTCTTCCCATTTCTGAGCCAGTTCCGGCGCGGTGACGGAGGCGTTTTTCGGCCGCAACTCGCCGCGTCGCGCATAGGGATCGGCCTTCAGCGGCAGAAGCTCGCCATTGGCGCCGAGGATTTCGAATTTATAGGCGCAGCCGGCATAGACGTCAGGCGCGAAGATTTCCCAGATGCCGGTATCCTTGCGGAAACGCATGACATGCCGGCGTCCATCCCAATTGTTGAAATCGCCGACCACAGAAACGCGCCGTGCATTGGGTGCCCAGACGGCAAAGTGGAAACCCTCGACGCCCTCAAGCTTCAGAGGATGTGCGCCCATCCTGTCGAAGAGCCGCAGATGCGACCCCTCGCGGACGAAATAATCGTCCATCGGTCCAAGAACCGGGCCGAAGCTGTAAGGGTCGGTCACCGCCCATTCTGCATCGTCGCGGCCGGCGCGGTAACGCACCGGCTGGCGCGATGCAAGCTCGACCGGACCTTCGAAAAAGCCTTCCGGATCGAGCCGCTTTAGTTCGCCGATGAAATTTCCGTCCAATGTCAGGACGGACACTTCTTCGGCGCCCGGGATGAAACAGCGGGCGGAAAACCCTTCCGGCGCTTCATGAACGCCGAGAAGGGCAAAGGGGTTGGAGTGCAAACCGCTCTTGATCGCCTCGATTTCAGCCTTCGTGATTTCGCCAGTCTTTTTCTCTTCGGCCGAATTGAGCGGTTTTTTCATCAGGCTCTCCAGATCTCGGTGGCATATTGCCGGATCGTCCTGTCGGACGAGAACCAGCCCATACGCGCCGTGTTGCGCACTGTCTTGGTGTTCCAGCTATCCTGATCGCTCCAGATCGCATCCACCTTGCGCTGCGCGTCGGCATAGGCGTCGAAATCGGCGGCGACCATGAACCAGTCGCTATTGTATATACCGTCGATGAGGCCGGCAAAACGCGAGCGGTCATCGGGCGAGAACACGCCTGACGCAATGGACGACAGCGCCTGCGACAATTCCGTGGATTGTTCGATGATCGCACGGGGATTGTGACCTTCGGCACGCGCGTTTGCGACTTCTTCCGCCGTCATGCCGAAGATGACGATGTTGTCACTGCCGACATGTTCGAGCATTTCGACATTTGCGCCATCGAGCGTTCCGATGGTGAGCGCGCCGTTCAGCGCGAATTTCATGTTGCCCGTGCCCGACGCTTCCATGCCGGCGGTCGAGATCTGTTCCGAGAGATCGGCGGCGGGAACCATGATTTCCGCAAGCGAGACGTTATAGTTTGGAATAAACACCACTTTCAGAAGCCCGCGCACGGCCGGATCGTTGTTGATGACCCTGGCAATATCATTGGCAAGCTTGATGATCAGCTTCGCGTTGTGATAACTCGGCGCCGCCTTGCCTGCGAAGAACTTAACGCGCGGTACCCATTCCAGTTCCGGGTGGGAACGGATCTGGTCGTAAAGCGCCACCGTTTCGATAAGGTTCAGAAGCTGACGCTTATATTCGTGGATGCGCTTGATCTGGATGTCGAACATGGCCGAAGGATCGACGCGGATGCCCATGCGCTGCGCCACCGTATTGGCAAGCCGCACCTTGTTCAGACGCTTCACTTCGGCGAATTTTTCGCGGAAACCGGCATCGTCGGCAAAGCGGTCAAGCGCGGTGAGTTTTTCCGCATCGTCGAGGAAGTCGTCGCCGATCGCTTCGCGCACCAGCCCCGTCAAGCCCGGATTGCATTGCATCAGCCAGCGGCGTGGCGTGATGCCGTTGGTCTTGTTGTTGATACGCTCAGGGTAAAGGCCGTGCAGGTCGGCAAAGACCGTTTCCTTCATCAGTTCGGTATGAAGGGCGGAAACGCCGTTGATCGAATGCGAGCCGATGAAGGCGAGGTTGCCCATGCGCACGCGGCGTTCGCCGCCTTCATCAATGAGAGAGATCGAACGGATCTGCTGATCCGCCATCTTCTTTTCCTTGCGGGCATAGACCAGCGTATTGGCGTTGATCGCATAGACGATCTGCATATGTCTTGGCAGAAGACGCTCGAGCAGCGGCACCGGCCAGCTTTCCAGTGCTTCCGGCAGAAGCGTGTGGTTGGTGTAGGAGAAAGTCCCCTGTGTGATCTTCCAGGCCTCGTCGAATTCAAGGCCATGCACATCGCAGAGCAGGCGCATCATTTCGCAGATGGAAATGGCCGGATGCGTATCGTTGAGCTGGATCGAAACCTTGTCCGGCAGCGAAGTGAAATCAGGATATTGCTGCAGATGACGGCGCAGAATGTCCTGCAACGAGGCGGAGGAGAAGAAGAACTCCTGCCGCAGGCGCAGTTCCTGGCCCGCCGGCGTTGCATCCGCAGGGTAGAGAACGCGTGTCAGGCTTTCCGCCTTGTTGCTCTCGCGCAATGCGCCGATATGGTCGCCAGCATTGAAAGCGGCGAGCAGAATGGGGTCGATCGGCTGTGCCGACCACAGGCGCAGCGTGTTGACGCGGGTGCCGCGCCAGCCGACGACCGGCGTGTCATAAGCCATGGCGATGACGCGTTCGGCCGGCTTCCAGACGAAACGCTGCGGGTCTTCATAGCCGCCGATGGTTTCCACCGATCCGCCGAAGCCGACCTCATAGGAGCTTTCGCGGCGTTCGAATTCCCAGGGGTTGCCGTGCGCCAGCCAGGTCTCCGGCAGTTCCACCTGCCAGCCATCCGCCATCTGCTGGCGAAAGAGGCCGTGCACGTAACGAATGCCGTAGCCATAGGCGGGAATATCGACAGTCGCCATGGATTCCATGAAGCAGGCGGCGAGACGGCCAAGGCCGCCATTGCCGAGCGCGGCATCCGGCTCCAGCCCGGCAATGACGTCGAGGTCGACACCGAGCGAGGACAGCGCATCGCGGATTTCGTGCATGAGGCCGATATTGGAAATGGCGTCGCGCATGAGGCGGCCAATCAGGAACTCCAGCGACAGATAATAAACGCGCTTGGAATTGTTGGCATAGGCCTTGCGGGTGGATTCCATCCATTTGTCGATGATGCGGTCGCGAACGACGAGAATGGTTGCGGTCAGCCAGTCATGCGGCTTGGCTACCTTGACGTCCTTGCCGATACGGTAAGTCAGTCGCTCGATGATTTCCGCCGCCATGATTTCCGGATTGGAACTGCGCGGGGCGGGGCGGGGAAGATCGGCGGCGTTGAGATTATTGATCATTGGTCGGTCAGCACCTTGGTGGGAGGAGAGGGTCTGATGAGGTCGATCCGGTTTGCCTTTACTGACGCCAGTTTATGCATCGATATGGAGGCGTGGCAACAGCAATTTTCGCGGAAAGTTGGAGGGCTTAATATTATGAAAAATAAGACTTTTCCTTCAGCGTCCCGAGGATCGCCAAAGGCATTGCGCGCTCTTTATGCGCCGTTCTTGAACGGGTTTGCGTGGTCGTTGCGATGCCGGGCATCGTTCAAAAAAGGGAGAGAGGCTGCAATATTTTCTGAAGTGGTTCACCGGCCCTGAAATCTGTTTCGGTCTATCGGATCACACACTAGCCTTCGCGGCCTGGAAAATTCAATGAAAATAAACGAGACGGCGTCGTGACGGCGCACGCTCTGGGTGGCGAGCGCGGAAAAAGGCCCTGATCGTCGCAAAAACCGGTATTTATGACAGGAAAAAAGGTTCCGTCGTCATCTCGCCGGCGCGGATCGTCACTCTCGTATTCGGCGGAACGGCGCACCACGGGGTGCAATCGAAGGAAAACGGTTCCGAACTCAGTGCAATTCCCTCATCCAGCCCGCGCCAGTAAAGCGTCGGCGGCTTGTCATCGCTGGACCAGCGGAAAGCATGCAGACAATCGCCATCCATCAGCACGGCGCTGAACCGCAGCGCTGAGGAAACGCCCGCAGCGATCATCTTTTCCTGACAGAGGCGCAGCGCGGTTGAAATGGCGCGGATGGGGTCGGTGACAAGGCCGTGGCCGGCGGCGATCAGGAAGATTGCTTCGCTGTCGCCGGTGCCGCGTCGCGACGCATAGATATCGTCGGGTATGAGGGAATCGATGTCGCGTCTTATCTGCTCGTAACCGCCGATCTGGCCGTTATGCATGAACAGATATTGCCCATGTGCGAAGGGGTGGCAATTGGCGCGGGAAACCTCGCCTGACGTGGCGGAGCGAACATGCGCCATGAACATGCCCGAGCGCAGCTGGTGGCAAAGCGCCGCGAGATTGGCGTCGGACCAGGCGGGTCTGGTGTCGCGAAAAACGCCGGGCGTTCCGCGTTCACCATACCATCCAAGACCGCAACCATCGCCGTTGACGACGGTTTTTGCTTCCCGTGCGGCCATGGACTGGCTGACCAGCGATGCTTCCGGTTCGATCAGCAGGCTGTCGAGCCAGACCGGTTTACCGGAATAGGCAAAGAGGCGACACATTCATGCGGCTCTGTTGAAGGCCTTGTTTCCGAGCGCGAAACCGACGGCGGCCTTCGCGTGAATGGCGGTCGAATCGTAACCCGGTAGCGGCAGGGCATCGGGATCGATCAGCAGCGAAATCTCGGTGCAGCCGAGAATGACGGAATCGACGCCAAGTGCGCGGGCCTTCTCGATGACCGCGAGATAGCGCTCGCGCGAGCAGGACTTGATCTCGCCCTGGCAGAGTTCTCCGAAAATAATGTCATGGATCGCGGCCCGGTCTTCCGCATCGGGCACGACCACATCAACACCGTGGCGGCGCATGCGGTCGGTGTAGAAGCCATGTTCCATCGTGTAGCGGGTGGCGAGAAGCAGCGGCTTGCGGCGTCCATCCGCCTTCAAGGCTGCGGCGGTTTCGTCGATGATGTCGATGAGGGCGACGCCCGACATCTTCTCGACCGTTTCTGCGACGAGGTGCATGGTGTTGGTGCAGATGAGCACACAATCGGCACCGGCATTGGCAAGGCGTGCGCCGGCGGCGCCCAGAAGTGCACCGGCCTCATCCCAGCGATCGGCCTTTTGAAGGGCGACGACTTCGGAAAAATCAAGCGAATGCATGACGATATCGGCAGAGACCAGCCCACCGCGGCTGTCGCGCACGGCTTCATTGATCATGCGGTAATAGGTTGCGGTGGATTCCCAGCTCATGCCGCCGATCAGACCGATGCGTTTCATAAGAGTTCCCTTATCAAGTTTGATTGAAGACAAGAATGCCATCGCAAGGACGAAAATGGCATGCGTTTTTTCAGGGATTTAGATGTGCTTATGCAAATATCAGGCGCTATATAGGTCAGATGTGCAAATTTCTTGCGTCATTGCGTTAACCAGTGCATTGTTTGGCGATGATTGATGACCGTGACCGCCGAATCCTTGCGATTCTCCAGGAGAATGCCGAAACGCCGCTCTCCGATATAGCTGAGGAGGTTTCGTTGTCGCTATCCGCCTGCTCGCGGCGCATTACGCGCCTGCGTGCGGAAGGTTATGTGACGGGCACGATGGCGCTGCTTGACCGGCGAAAGATCAACCTGCCGACCACGGTTTTCCTGCTGGTGAGAACCGGCCTGCATGCGGAAGACTGGCTGGACCAGTTCCATGCCGCCGTCAGCACCATACCTGAAATCGTCGAGGTTCACCGGCTCACCGGCAATTTCGATTATATTCTGAAGCTGGTGCTGCCGAATGTCGAATATTACGACACGGTCTACAAACAGATCCTGCGCCGCGTCCAGCTTTATGACATGTCCGCCTATATCTCCATGGAGACGGTGAAGCTGTCGTCTTCCCTGCCGACAACGCATATTTGAGGGATCATTGGGCCCTTCTCAGCGCGCCGCCTCGAAATGGACGCCGAAACGGAAGCTTCGTGTCTCGCCCGGTTGAAGTGTCACTGCTGCCGTCAGTTCCGGCTGGTTGAAGGCATTGGTGGGCATCTCTACCGGTTCTAGCGCGATTGATTTTCGCCTGTCACGGGCCAGCGTGTCGCCGGTGAAGACATGCATGTGGCCCCGCTCCTGCCAAACCGTAAGGCTCGAACCATCGTGCCGGTTTTCGAGCCGGGTCTCGAAAAGCCCGTTTTCGGACAGGATGAGGTCGGTGAAGCAAAGATCCAGCACATGGTCGGCGATTGGCGTTGCGACTAGAAAGCGGCTGTCGTCGCGTTTGATAATTTCTGCCTGCCCGTCATGCAGGGGGATTAGATGATCGTCGGTCACGATGGCCGTTCGCGATGGTAGCGTCAGATGGAGATCGTCAATGGATGACGGGCCTGGCAGGCGGAAATAGGGATGCCAGCCGGCTGCGAAGGGCAAAGGCTGGTCGCCGTGATTGACGCCGCGTATGTCGATGCTGACCGCCTGGCCGTCAAAGCGATATTCTACCTCGATGATGAGCCGATAGGGATAGCCCGTGAAATCGGACGGCGATATTTCGCTGCGAAAAATGAGCACATGCGCGCCGTTTTCCTCGAAAGATTGTTCGAGAGCAAAGGGCAGGGCTCTGGCAAATCCGTGGAAGACGAGGGCCTCGTGGGCAAGAACCGGCTTGATGTGGTGCATCTCCCCGCCGAAGTCATATTGGCCGTTGGGAATGCGGTTGGTGAAGGGCGCAAGAATCCCGTTTCTCACGCCGTTCTGTGAGTGTAGCTCCGCCGGCGTCAAGTAGCCGTCGACAAGGTTTTCGCCTTCGCAGCCATCCGCAAGCCGCGGTCGCCAGCTCAAAAGCGTAGCGCCCTCATAAGCGATCTCGGCGCTGAAGCTCTCGCCGGAAACCGTAACAGCGGCAATCCCCGTGCCTGTCGCGGAGGTGGTCATCGGGAAATTGTCCTTTGATGCATATGTTTGCGATCATCGGGACGACTGCCCCGATTCGCAGATCATCTTCGCTGTGCCAATATTTCGCAATGGCTGGAAGAGGTCGCAGCAAGCGCGACTTCCGTTATTTCGAGGCTTGGCCGCCCCTGTGATGGAACTCAGTCCGGAAAGGTCCGTTTCGCGCCGCTGAAAAATTCCATCAGGGCGGCCTGATCCTCGCCGCCCAGTCCCGCTGCCGTCAGCATTCGGTGCACCTCGGCGCAGACCGCCGTCAGCGGCATGGCCGTGTTGGTGCGCCGCGCAAGATCCTGCGCGCCGTTCAGGTCTTTCACCATATTGTCGATACGACCGGTACGACGGTAGTCCTTGGCCACATAACGCGGCATATATTCCTGCAGGATGGCACTGTCCGCCCGGCCGCCCTTCAGCGCCTGCGGTATCTTGGCGGCATCGACGCCGGCATCGAGCGCAAGCTGCGTTGCTTCCGCCACCGCCAGGAAGTTCAGGCCGCAGAGAACCTGATTGATGAGCTTGGTTGTCTGGCCTGCGCCGCAGGGTCCCATATGGGTAAAATTGCTGGCCACATGTTGAAGCACGCGATGGGCGTCGGCCACGTCTTTTTCGCTGCCGCCTGCCATCAGCGTCAACTGCCCGATGAGCGCCTTGGGCGCGCCGCCGGAGAGCGGGCTATCTACCCAGCGCAGCCCCTTTTCTGCGGCTTCGGCCGCCAGTTCCTTTGTCGCCTCCGGATCGATGGAGGACATGTCGATGATCAGCGCGCCGGGCTTTGCACCCGCCGCCACGCCATCCTTGCCGAAAACGGCGATCCGGACGATCTTCGGCGAATTGAGGCTGAGGATCACGACATCGGAGGCGGATGCCGCTTCCGCCGCGGTGCCGGCGCTTCGCGCGCCGAGGCCGGTCAGCGCCGCCACTTTTTCCGCATCCAGATCGAAAACCGTCAGTTGATTGCCGGTTTCGATCAGCCGCGTGCCGATTGCCCCACCCATCGCGCCTGCGCCGATGAGGGCGACTTTGTTTTTCTCGGTCATGGTGTTCACGGCCTCCTCCCAAAGTGTCGTGGTGTCATCGGTCCGATTCCGGATGGCGGCCGCAGCCTGCCATCCGGAATGATGTTTTTCAAAGCGAGGCGGTGATGCCGCCGTCAACGTAGAGAATATGGCCGTTCACGAATGACGAGGCGTCGGACGACAGGAAAATGCAGGCGCCGACAAGCTCTTCGACCTTGCCCCAGCGACCGGCGGGCGTGCGCTTTTCAAGCCATGCGGAGAAGGTCTCGTCGGCCACCAGCGCCGCATTGAGAGGTGTGTCGAAATAGCCCGGCGCAATGGCATTGCATTGCAGGCCGTATTTCGCCCAGTCCGTCGCCATGCCTTTCGTCAGATTGCCGACAGCGCCCTTGGTGGCGGTGTAGGGCGCGATGCCGGGGCGGGCAAGAGCGGTCTGAACGCTGGCGATATTGATGATCTTGCCGCGTCCACGGGAAATCATGTGGCGTGCTGCCGCCTGTCCGGCGTGAAACACCGAGGCAATGTTGGTCTGCAAAAGACGCTCGAAGGCATCGGCTGGAAAATCCTCGAGCGGCGTGCGGTGCTGCATGCCGGCATTGTTGACCAGAATATCGATAGGGCCGACTTCAGCCTCGAAACCGTCGATAGCCTTGCGCACTGCTTCATGATCGGTGGCGTCGAAGGCAAGCGTTTTCGCACCCTTGATGCCGGCGGCGGCGGCTTTCAGCTTCGCTTCGTCGCGCCCGTTCAGCACCACTTCCGCTCCCGCTTCCGCCAGCCCTTGCGCCAGCGCGAAGCCGATGCCCTGGGACGAACCCGTGATCAGGGCGCGGCGGCCGGAAAGATCGAACAAATTAAGGCCCACTGTGTTCCTCCAGTCTCTCGACATTGTATCTGTGCAGGTTTATGTTATCGATAACATTCAGCCCTTTCAGGCGTGGATGTCAAGGCTTAAACGCCCGGTTTCGGTACGGATCCGGCGCGGGAGGAGGCTGCAGGCCGGTAAATATGGTCTTGCGGCCGCGATCTGGATGCGGAAATTTTTGCGCGCCGCAGTGGCGCGCGGTTGAACGGAGTTATTGATGAGAGCGATTGTCGCCCACGGGGCAAAGGATGTGCGCATTGAGGAGCGGCCGGAGGAAGCGCCGGGGCCGGGAGAAGTGCGGCTTCGTCTGGTTCGGGGCGGGATTTGCGGCAGCGATCTGCACTATTACAACCATGGTGGTTTCGGCGCGGTACGCCTCCGTGAACCGATGGTGCTGGGGCACGAGGTGTCGGCCATTGTCGAGGAACTGGGTGAAGGTGTGGAAGGCCTGAAGCTTGGCGGTCTGGTCGCGGTTTCGCCTTCCCGCCCATGCCGAACCTGCCGGTTTTGCCAGGAAGGCCTGCACAACCAGTGCCTCAATATGCGCTTCTATGGCAGCGCTATGCCTTTCCCGCATATTCAGGGCGCTTTCCGGGAGGTTCTGGTTGCGGATGCCCTGCAATGCGTGCCGGCTGACGGTCTGAGCGCTGGCGAGGCGGCCATGGCGGAGCCGCTGGCGGTGACGCTGCATGCCACCCGTCGCGCCGGTGATTTGCTGGGAAAACGCGTATTGGTGACGGGTTGCGGCCCCATCGGCATTCTCTCCATCCTCGCTGCGCGCCGGGCGGGTGCGGCCGAAATCGTTGCGACCGACCTTTCGGATTTCACGCTCTCCAAGGCGCGCGAAGCGGGTGCGGATCGTGTCATCAACAGTAAGGATGAGCCCGACGCGCTTGCCGCTTATGGCGCGAACAAGGGGACTTTCGACGTTCTCTATGAATGCTCTGGCGCTGCCGTAGCTCTTGCCGGCGGCATCGCTGCGCTCCGGCCGCGCGGCATCATCGTCCAGCTCGGGCTGGGTGGTGATATGAGCCTGCCGATGATGGCGATTACCGCCAAGGAACTCGATCTGCGCGGCTCCTTCCGCTTCCACGAGGAATTCGCCACCGGCGTCGAGCTGATGCGCAAGGGCCTGATCGACGTCAAGCCATTCATCACCCAGACCGTCGATCTCGATGACGCCATATCGGCCTTTGAATTCGCCTCCGACCGCAGTCGGGCCATGAAAGTCCAGATCGCTTTTTCGTAAGCCCTTTTCCGCCTATTTTCGCGCGGGCGCTTTAACCGGCGGTGGATGGTTCCACCGCCGGTTTTTCATCGAGAGATTTCAGCCTTAGCAGACCATCATTGATGTTATCGGTATCATCAATTGCCTGCGAGAGGTTTTCTGTTCATCCCCGGCTGTCCGGCTCTGCATCTGCTGACTTATCCCCCGTCGAACTGCACATTTTGACGCAGGTCAAAAAGGTGATTTGCCGCCTGCCATTTTTTGCGTTATCGAAATTTCAGAAATTACTGAAAATTCAGGAAACAAAGAAATGCCGACCAGCCTGTCACCGCTCGTTCAGTCCTTCGTGCTGCATTTTGGTGAGATGGGCAGCCGCTGGGGCATCAACCGCACGGTCGGCCAAGTCTATGCTTTGCTTTACATATCGCCGCAGCCGCTCTGCGCGGACGACATTGTTGAGGCGCTTGGCATTTCCCGTTCCAACGTCTCGATGAGCTTGAAAGAGCTTCAGGCGTGGAACCTTGCAATTCTCAAGCATTTCCCGGGCGACCGGCGCGATTTTTTCACGACGCCGGAGGATGTCTGGCAAATTCTCCGCACGCTTGCCGAAGAGCGCAAGAAGCGCGAAATTGATCCTACCCTGAGCGTATTGCGCGAAATTCTGATGGAGACGCCGGAGAACGAAGATGAGCGGCATGCGCAAAAGCGCATAGACGAGATGAAGACGCTGATCGAGCAGCTCACCGGCTGGTATGACGATGTGAAGTGGCTGGAGACGGAGAGGTTGGCTTCACTTCTGGCGCTCGGCTCAAAAGTCACGAAGCTGCTGGAGGCGAAGGACAAGATCGTTTCTCTCGCCAGACCCCGCGGCGCGAAGAAGGACAGGTGAGGAGATCGGTCGTGAACATGTCCGCACAAATCCGCCAGTCGGCCGATAGCAATGGCGCAGACTGTCCTGTGCCGGTTGCGGTCTCACCTGAAACACCGAGGCGGCGCTTCTTCGGCACCGCCAGCCGCAAGTCCTCCCGCGACAAGACCGCAGTGAAAACGACGCGCGCACCGGCGGTAGGTAGATCCGTTGCCCTGTTGCATGTTCTGGCGGCCCTTATCTGGTTGCCGCAGGCAGGCCTCCTTGCCTTTTCAGTCGGAAAAATCGCCGATGGCGAGCCGATGACAGCGATTGTGCCAGTTGCCGTTGCGGTTCTCATTCTGGGTTTCCTGAAGGCGTGGCTGGAGAGAATTGCCGCGAGACTATCGTTTCGTGCTGCGCGTGCGGCATTGTCACAACGGCGGCTGGAAGCGCTTCAGGCAGTGGCGAAGGTTTCGCCGCTCGATCTGTCGCGCACGGCTTCCGGCGAGGCGGCAAGTGTCGTGGCCGAGGCGGCGGAATCGCTGGTGCCCTATCTTTCCCGTTTCCAGCCCGCCCGGATGAAGGCCACCATCATTCCCCTGGTTTTTGTGCTGGCGATCCTGCCCTTTACCTGGATTGCGGCGCTGGTGCTGTTGCTTTCCATGCCGACCATCCCGCTTTTCATGGCGCTGATCGGCTGGCAGGCCAAGGCGGCCAGCGAAAAGCAGCTGGCGGAGACCGGCAATATGAATGCGTTCCTGCTGGATCGTCTGCGCGGGCTGGAAACGATCCGCGCGCTGGAAGCCGTCGATCTGACTGCCGGGCGTCTCAGCGCCGATGCGCAGAACCTCAAGACGCGGACGATGGTGGTTCTGAGGATCGCCTTTCTGTCTTCGGCGGTGCTGGAGCTTTTCGCCGCGCTTGGCGTTGCCATGACTGCCGTTTACATCGGTTTCCATCTGCTCGGTTTTCTTGATTTCGGCGCGTGGGGACAGAAGCTGACACTTGCCGAAGGTCTGTTCATCCTGCTTCTGGCCCCGGCCTTTTTCGAGCCGCTGCGGGAATTATCCGCGGTCTGGCACGACCGGGCGGCGGGGGAAGCCGCGCTTGATGCGCTCGACAAGTTGACGCAGGGCGGTGCGGCCATTGCGGGTGAGGGCAGGGATGCGGCGTTGGGTGCATTGCCCAACCCCGGTGCGGTAGAGGTGGATGATTTGTCTTTTGCCTATCCTGCCTCGCCCCCCGTGCTCCGCGATTTCAATCTCAGCATTCGAGCGGGCGAAACGGTCGCGCTTCTCGGGCCATCGGGTTGCGGCAAATCCACGGTCCTGTCGCTGATCGCCGGGCTGGCTTCTGCCGGAAGCGGTGCGATAAAAATCGGCGGCGTCGCCCTTGATGACAAGACGGCTGATACCCTGCGAACATCCATTGGCTGGATCGGCCAGAAGCCGTTCTTTTTTGCCGGTTCGCTTGCGGCAAATATCCGTTTCGGCCGCCCCGGCATCACGCAGGATATGGTCGAGACAGCGCTGGAGCAGACGGGTCTCGAAAGACTGTCGTCCGCCCGGCAACATCTGCTCGTCGGTGATGGCGGCCATGGCATTTCCGGTGGTGAAGCGGTGCGGCTGGCCATTGCGCGCGCTTTCGCCGATCCCGCGACACGCCTTATTCTGGCTGACGAGCCGACGGCGCATCTGGACCGGGAAACCGCCGCTCTCATCACGGAGAATCTGTTGCATCTGGCAAAAGGCAGGACTTTGATCGTCGCAACCCATGATCCGGTGCTGGCCGCGCGCATGGACAGGGTCGTGGATATGGCGGCGATCCATTCGGGGGATCGGTCATGATTGCGCGTTTTGCCATATTGAGACCGGTTATCGCACTTTTCTGGTCGGCGCGTCGCGGCATGCTGCTTGCCGGTGCGGTTCTGGCGGCCACCACGGTGCTGGCTGGCATCGGCCTTCTGGGTGTGTCCGGCTGGTTTATCACCGCCACCGCCATTGCCGGTCTGCTTCCGGCAACGGCCTATGCGTTTGATGTTTTTGCGCCCTCGGCGGCCATTCGTCTTCTGGCGTTGTCGCGTACCGCCGCCCGTTATGGCGAGCGCATGACCACCCATGAAGCCACGCTCTCCGTGCTTGCGGCGTTGCGCGAAAAGCTGTTTCGCGGGTTTGCAGCGCCGCAGGCGGCGCAAAATCTGGAAGCGAGGCCCGCCCGCCTGCTGAACCGGTTGACCGCGGATATTGACGCGCTGGATTCGCTGTATCTGCGCGTGCTGGTGCCTGCCGCCGTCGCGGTCCTTGCGGCTGTCGCAACCGGCATCGGGCTTGCATTCCTCAATCCGCTTGCGGGCATTCTGGCGGCGCTCTTTCTCATTGCGGCAGGGCTCGGCATTTCGGTGCGCTCCGCCCTGCGGGCAGAGAAATTCTCGCGCCGGCGGGCAGTCGGGCTTGAAGCGCTGCGCGCCCGCACGGCAGATCTCGTCAACGGGCAGACGGAATTGCTCACGGCAGGTCGCCTTTCCGCCCAGCTCTTAGCGGCGAAGCGCGCCGATGACTACCTGCTTTCCTGCGACGAGGCCTTGAACCGCATCGAAACGAATGCCGGTTTTTCCTTCGGGTTTGCAACGGCCGTCCTTCTGAGCGCGGCTCTGCTCGGCATGGCCTGGCTGGCGGAACAGGGAACGGTGAGCGCACCGGCCGCCGCGCTCGGGTTGCTCGTCTGTTTTGCCGCGCTGGAGCCTTTCACCGCGCTGCGGCGCGGTGCGATGGAACTTGGCCGTACGCTGTTTTCCGCAAGGCGCATCGCGCCGCGCCTTTCAGCGGCGACCGAGGCCCGCTGTCCGGCTTTGCCCGCCAGCGGCGTGGCTGCCGGGCTTGAAGGCGTGCGTCTGGAGCGGCACGGCAACGACCAGCCGGTCCTGACCAAGATCAATCTTGCCATTGCCGCTGGCGAAAAGGTCGCAATCATCGGTCCGAGCGGTGCGGGCAAGACCAGCCTCATCCAGCTTCTGGCGGGTGAATTGCAGCCATCGGCAGGTACAGTGCGCGCCTTGCCCTCTTCGCTCATGACACAACGGAGCCAGCTTTTCCGCGATAGCATTGCCGATAATCTGAGGCTGGCGAAACCCGCTGCGACCGAGCGTGAATTGTGGGACGTCCTTGACGCCGCAGGCCTTGCCGAACACGTCAAAACCCTGCCCGCCGGGCTGGAGACGAGGCTTGGCGAAGCGGGGCAGGGTCTCTCCGGTGGCCAGTCACGCCGGCTGGCGCTTGCCCGTTTCCTGCTCATCGACAAGCCGCTCTGGCTTCTGGATGAGGTGACGGAGGGGCTGGACGGCGAGACGGCTCGCGACGTGCTCAGCCGGCTGTTTGCGAGGGCCGAAGGCAAGACTGTCGTGATGATCACCCATAATCGCCGTGAGGCGGAATTTGCCGATCGCATCATCGTGCTTAAAGACGGGCGTCAATTTGACGAATGTCAAAGCGGGACGGCGGAATACGACGTAGTGCTGCAAACATTACGTCGGGACTGAGTATTTTTGAGAGCCGGGCTTGCCTTAAAAACGGGCGGCTGGCCTTCTGGAAAAGGTGGGTAAGACTATGGAACTCGACATAGTGGCGCTGTCGCGCCTGCAATTTGCAGTGACGGCTTTATATCACTTTCTGTTCGTTCCCCTGACGATCGGGCTGTCGGTGGTCATCGCCATCATGGAAACGGTCTATGTCATGACCGGCCGGGTGATCTGGCGGCAGATGACGAAATTCTGGGGCATGCTGTTCGGCATCAACTTCGTGCTGGGTGTTTCGACAGGCATCGTCATGGAATTCCAGTTCGGCATGAACTGGAGTTATTACAGCCACTATGTCGGCGATATTTTCGGCGCACCGCTGGCGATCGAGGGCATGATGGCCTTCTTTCTGGAAGCCACCTTCGTCGGTCTGTTCTTTTTCGGCTGGGACAAGCTGTCGAAACTCGGTCATCTCGTTGCGACATGGTGCGTGGCGATCGGCTCGAACTTCTCGGCGCTGTGGATATTGATCGCCAATGGCTGGATGCAGAATCCGACGGGCTCGGCTTTCAACCCGCAGACCATGCGCATGGAAGTGACGGATTTCGCCGCGGTCCTGTTCAACCCGGTCGCGCAGGCGAAATTCGTTCACACGGTTTCCGCAGGTTATGTCACGGCCTCCATCTTCGTGCTCGGCGTTTCCGCCTGGTATGTGCTGAAAGGCCGCCATGTGGATCTCGCCAAACGGTCGATGACGGTAGCCGCCTCTTTCGGTCTCGCGTCAGCCCTTTCGGTCGTCGTGCTGGGGGACGAAAGCGGTTACCTCTCCACGGAACACCAGAAGATGAAGCTCGCCTCCATCGAGGCCATGTGGGAAACGGAGCCGGCGCCGGCGCCCTTCACGGCAATAGGTTTTCCCGATCAGGAAGCGCGCGAGACGCATTTCGCGGTGAAGATTCCGTGGGTAATGGGACTTATCGGCACCCGTTCGCTCGATACGGAAATTCCCGGCATCAACGATCTGGTGGAACAGGCAAAGACCCGTATCCGCGACGGTATCAAGGCCTATGATGCGCTGATGCAGATACGCGCCAGCGGCAAGGGCGCGCAGCTGCCCGAAGAGGTGAACGGCACCTTTGCCGAACTCGGCCACGAGCTTGGTTACGCCCTGTTGCTGAAACGTTATGTCGACGATCCGCGTCAGGCGACAGAAGAGCAGATCGCCAAGGCGGCGGCCGATACGATCCCGCATGTGCCGACCCTGTTCTGGGCCTTCCGTATCATGGTTGGTCTCGGCATGTTCTTCATCCTTCTGACGGCGACCTTCTTTTATCTTTCGGCCCGCCGGCGGCTGGACCGTTATCCGCTGTTGCTGAAGGTGGCCGTCTTCGCCATTCCGCTGCCGTGGATTGCCGCCGAAATGGGCTGGGTGGTGGCCGAATTCGGGCGTCAGCCGTGGATCATCGAGGGTGTGCTGCCAACGGCGGCGGCCGTTTCGAGCCTCAGCGCCTCGACGGTTCTGATTACGCTTCTGTGTTTCATCGCCATCTACACGGTGCTGTTCATCGTCGAGATGGGGCTGATGCTGAAGGCAATCCGCAAGGGGCCTGATCCGGACCATGATCCGGAAGCGCCGCTCGTTCCTGAAAAACTCGTCGCTGCGGAGTAAACGATCATGATCCTGCACCAACTCATCGACTATGAAATCCTTCGCATCATCTGGTGGCTGCTGCTCGGCGTATTGCTTATCGGCTTTGCCGTAACGGGTGGTTTCGATCTCGGCACGGGCGCGCTGCTGCCCTTCGTCGCGAAAACGGATATTGAGCGGCGTGTCGTCATCAACTCCATCGGCCCGGTCTGGGAAGGCAATCAGGTCTGGCTCATCCTCGGCGCCGGTGCGATCTTCGCCGCCTGGCCGCCGCTCTATGCGGTGTCGTTTTCAGGGTTCTACCTTGCGATGGCCGCCATCATGTTTGCATTGATCCTGCGGCCCGTCGGTTTCAAATACCGCTCCAAGCGCGAGAGCACGGCATGGCGCAGCGGCTGGGACTGGGCCTTGTTCGTTGGCGGCTTTGTGCCGGCGCTGATCTTCGGCGTGGCCATCGGCAATGTGCTGCAGGGCGTCCCGTTCTATTTTAATGACGACCTCAGGATTTTTTACGACGGCACGACGCTGTTTGAGCTTCTGAACCCCTACGCTATTCTCTGCGGCCTCGTTTCCGTCGCCATGCTGGTGATGCACGGGGCGGCCTGGCTGGTGCTGAAAACCGAAGGTCCGGTTGCCACCCGCGCCCGCAATTTCGGCAGCATCGCGGCACTCGCCACCACCGTTCTTTTCGCACTCGGCGGCATTCTGCTGTGGTTTGGTGTCGATGGTTATCGTTTCACCTCGGAAGTCGTGACCGACGGGCCGTCCAATCCTTTGGCAAAGACGGTAGAGGTCGCAACCGGCGTCTGGTTCTCCAATTACGCGGCGCATCCATGGACGATGCTGGCGCCGGCGCTCGGTCTGGCCTTCCCGCTTGTCGCCTTCATATTGCTGAGACTGCGCAGGGAAGTGATGGCGCTGCTTGCCAGCTCGCTTGCCATTTTCGGCATCATCGCCACCGTCGGGCTTTCGATGTTTCCCTTCATCCTGCCGTCCTCGGTCGATCCGAAGTCGAGCCTGACGGTGTGGGATGCTTCGTCCAGCCATATGACGCTGTTCAACATGCTGGTCGTCACCCTCATCTTCGTTCCGATCATCGTCGCCTACACCTCATGGGTCTATCGCGTCTTGTGGGGCAAGGTGGATGAAAAGGCGATCCGCGACGACAGCGGCCATGCTTATTGATATTCAAAAAAGGAGATCGAACATGTGGTATTTCGCCTGGCTGCTCGGCCTGCCTCTCGCTGCCATCTTCGCCGTCATGAATGCCATGTGGTATGAGCTGATGGAAGAAAATGCCAAAAAGGCTGAGGCGAACCTGGAAAAATAACGCTTCTGCATGAGACATAAAAGGGCGGCATCCGGTCTGGATGCCGCCCTCTCGTAAAACAGCCGCGCCTGCCGCGCAGCTTTAGTGGATCGCGATGCCGCGTTTGTCCGCTTCTTCCTTGATGATGTCTTCGACGATTGCTCTCTTGAGATTTGGATTTCCCAGGAGATAGTCGTCGGCGATTTCGAAAATCGACTTCGGGTTGTCGCTCCCATGCAGGGTGTCGAGGTCCTGGCCGATCTGCTCTCGCAGGCTGGAATAGTCGTCCATTGCGGCTCTCCCGTTTACCGGTTCAATCCAAAAGGTCGGCCGGCACCTTGCCGCCGTTTTCGGAGAGTTTCTTGATGACGGCCTTGTGCAGCCAGATATTCATCGTTGCAGAATCCGAGGTGTCGCCGGTGTAACCCAGTTCACCCGCCAGTTCTTTTCTGGCGCTGAGGCTGCTATCCAGATCAAGGGCTTTCAGCAGATCGACGATCGAGTGTTTCCAGTCGAGCTTCTGTCCGTTCTTTTTCACTGCCGCATCCAGAATGGAGGCGACGTCGACACTGCCGGTGGATGCTGGAGCGCTGGCTGTGGGTGCCGGCGAAGCAGGCTGGGCGGGTGCTGCCGGGCTTGCGGCAGTCGTTGGCGTGCCGGCCGGGGCCGAAGTCTGCGGTGCGGCCTCGGCCTTGCCGAAAATCGCATTTTTGATCTTGTCGAAAAAGCTCATGCTTGTGCTCCCTTATCGGCGAAATGCACGCCCGACGGCGATGAGAATGCAGGCGCCGATGAAACCGGCGATGAGATAGCCAATCCAGCCTCCGAGCGAGACGCCAATGAGCCCCAGAAGGAAATTGGCGACGATGGCGCCGACAATGCCGAGAATAATGTTCATGAAAACACCCATATTGCTTTTCATGAACTGTTCGGCGAGCCACCCGGCTACGCCGCCGATGATGATTGCTGCAATCCAGCCAACTTGTGCGTCTTCCATAATAAGCCTTTCCTTTGTAAGAGAGGTCCGCAGGCATATGGACAGGCTTTTGCGCGCACTGATCCCCCCGCCTTGAATGACCCCAGGCGGGGTAACAACGCAGATGCGGACATTTGGTTCCGTGCGGCGCGCCCCGTTGGCCCTATTCTTTAGCCCCGGCTTTGAAAATCCAGTCCGATATCCAGAACCGGTGCGCTGTGGGTCAGCCAGCCGACGGAGATGAGATCGATGCCGCTCGCAGCAATGGTTGCCGCCGTCTGCGGGTTGATACGGCCGGAGGCTTCGGTGATGGCGCGCCCGGCGACGATCGCGACGGCCTCGCGCAATTGTTCCGGCGTCATGTTGTCGAGAAGAACCACATCGACACCTTCGTCCATCACTTCGCGCAATTGAGCGAGCGTATCGACCTCCACCTCGATCTTGACGAGATGGCCCACACCCTGTTTGGCACTCCGGATGGCGGCACGCACGCCGCCCGCCACGGCAATGTGGTTGTCCTTGATGAGGACGGCATCATAAAGCGCGAAACGGTGATTCATGCCGCCGCCGGCGCGCACGGCGTATTTTTCCAGCGCCCTGAGGCCGGGCGTCGTCTTGCGGGTGCAGGCGACCGAGGCCTTGGTACCGGAGATAGCCGCGGCGATTTTTGCGGTAACGGAGGCGATGCCGGACAGGTGGCCGAGAAAATTCAGCGCCGTGCGCTCCGCCGTCAGAAGCCCGCGGGAAGGGCCTTCGATCGTCGCGATGATATTGCCGGGCACCACGGTCGCTCCATCCTCAACGTGCCGTGTCATTATGATCGCCGGGTCCACAAGCTGGAAGGCAAGCTCCGCCGCATCGAGACCGGCGATGACGCCCGGTTCGCGTGCCGCCATGACGACGACTGAGCGATGATCGACGGGAATGACGGCGGCGGAGGTTATGTCGCCTGCAAGCCCCAGATCTTCCAGGAGGGCATTGCGCACGAGCGGTTCGATGATGAGACGAGGCAGGGGGGCAAGGGTCATGTCAGGCGCTCCGCGCAATGCTGGAAGAGGAAAAGCTGGATGAAGAGAGGTCGTGGCCAGTGGCGATCACTTCGGCCAGGCTCAGCCTGCGCCTTGTGGCTACCGCGTCCTTTCCGGGAAAATCGTCGCGGAAATGCGCGCCCCGCGATTCCGTGCGCAGGGCCGCGAAGACGGCGATGGCGAGGCCGACGAGGGAAGGATCGGATGCCGGGCCTTCCTGTTCGGCAAGTGGCAACAAATCCCGGATCGCTTCGAGCAGGCCTGCCGCATGTCTCACAATGCCGAGATGGCGGGAAACGATGGGCCGGACGGCAGCGAGATCGGCGGCCACACAGTCGGGAGCTGTGCGTGGCGCAACAGCTGCCGGCCCTGCCGTACGTGCCTGTCGACCGGCAATATCCTGTGCTGCGCGCATGCCCATGGCGGCTGCTTCCAGCAGGGAATTGCTGGCGAGCCGGTTGGCGCCATGCAGGCCCGTGCAGGCGGTTTCACCCGCAACCCACAGGCCCGGCACCGAGCTTTGGCCTCTGCCATCCGTGGCGACGCCGCCCATATGGTAATGCACGGCGGGACGCACGGGCACAAGCTCGCGGGCGGGGTCTATGCCGGCCTCGCGGCAGAGCAGGTCAATCGAGGGAAAACGGGCGGAGAAGCCGGAACCGAGCGCCTTGCGGGCATCGAGAAAGACCGTGCCGCCGCGCAGGATTTCCCGATCGATGGCGCGGGCGACGATATCGCGTGACGCAAGCTCGGCACCCGGCACTGCCGCCATGAAACGCTCGCCGTTTTCATTGAGCAGAAGCGCGCCTTCGCCCCGCACCGCCTCGCTGACCAGCGCCAGCGGTCGTCTGGGCGAGGAAAGCGCCGTTGGGTGGAACTGGACGAATTCCATATCGGCAAGGATGGCGCCGGCGCGCGCGGCGAGCATGACGCCTTGTCCGAAATTGCCGGAGGGATTGGTCGTTGCCTCGTAAAGCCCCCCAAGGCCACCGGTCGCAAGAATGACCTGCGTGGCCGGCAGAGTGAAACTGCCTTTCGGGCCGATGCAGGCAAGACCGGCAATGACGCCCTCTGCCGTCAACAGGCGGCGCACTTCCGTGCCTTCCAGAACCGTGATTGATGGTGTGCGAAGGACTGCGGTTGCGAGCGCCCTGACAATGGCCGCGCCCGAACCGTCGCCTTCCGCATGCAGGATGCGCCGTCGGCCATGGGCAGCCTCCAGCCCGAAGACGAGCCTTCCCTCAGCATCGCGGTCGAAGCGCACGCCGGCCCGTTCCAGCGCCTCGATGACGGCGGGTGCGGCGGAAACGATCTCCTCGGTCATAGCCGCGTCGCAGAGCCCGTCGCCTGCGGCGAGCGTGTCGGCAAGATGCAGTGCGGCGCTATCGTTCGGGCCGAGACTTGCGGCAATACCGCCCTGTGCCCAGGCGCTGGAGGTTTCTCCGCCGAGCACACCGCGTGTCAGAAGCAGCACGGGCTGCGGCGCAAGCGTCAGAGCCGCCATCAAGCCCGCAATGCCGCTGCCGACAATGACTGTCCAGTCCTGCTGCGACGGAAGGCGTTCGCTCATACCTCCAGCATCCTCTCCACGGCGCGGCGGGCGGCAACCGCGATAGCCGGGTCGACTGTCACCTCATGGCGGTTTTCCTCCAGTGCCGTGCGAATATTGCCAAGCGTGATGCGCTTCATATGTGGGCAAAGATTGCAGGGGCGGATGAATTCGACATCGGGGTGATGCACGGCGACATTGTCGCTCATCGAGCATTCCGTCAGAAGCACCACTTGGGCAGGCCGCTCCCGGCCGACATAATCCGACATGACGGCAGTGGAGCCCGAAAAATCCGCTGCTTCCACGACGTCCGGCGGACATTCCGGATGTGCCAGAACGGTGACGCCGGGATGGCTTTCTCTCAATTCCCTGATGTCATCGGCGGTGAAAAGCTCGTGCACCTCACAATGGCCACGCCAGGCGATCAGCTCGACATTGGTTTCCCGCGCCACGTTCTTCGCCAGATATTCATCCGGCAACATCAGCACACGTGGCACGCCGAGCGATTCCACCACCTGGCGGGCATTGCCGGAGGTGCAGCAAATGTCGGACGCCGCCTTCACCGCCGCGGATGTGTTTACATAGGTTACGACCGGAACACCCGGATAAGCCTTGCGCAAAAGCGCAATATCCTCGGGCGTGATGGAGTCTGCCAGCGAGCAGCCGGCGGCCATATCCGGAATAAGCACGGTTTTTCCCGGATTGAGCAGCTTTGCGGTCTCGGCCATGAAATGCACGCCGGCAAGAACGATCACATCCGCTTCCACCTCCATCGCCTTGCGCGCAAGGGCGAGGCTGTCGCCGACGATATCGGCGACGCCGTGGAAGATTTCCGGTGTCTGGTAGTTATGGGCGAGGATGACGGCGTTGCGTTTGCGCTTCAGCTCAAGGATCGCATCCACATCGTCCTGAAAGCCCATCCATTCCGCCTTGGGAATGACGCGGCTGACCCGATCATAAAGGCTTGCGGCAGAAATCTGTTCGTTCACGGCGCTCTCCCATTTATACTCTTTTTGAGTATATCTATGGCAAAGAGATATTCTCATTGTGAGCATATGTCAATTGCGGGAGAGTGGCAGTTTCGTTCCGGAAAGGGCGCGTTCGTCGAGAACGGTTTGGCGGAAACGGAAAAGCTTTGCCGGGCGGCCACCGGTTTCGCTTGTCATGTCGCCGGTCTCTTCCACCAGTTGCTGCTGTTCGATCAGCCGACGGAAATTCTGCTTGTGCAGGGTCAGCCCTGCCAGCGCCTCTATCGCGCGCTGCAATTGCAGCAGGGTGAAGGCATCGGCCATCAGCTCGAAAACCACGGGGCGATATTTGATCTTGGCCCTCAGGCGAGCGATGCCGGTGGCGAGAATGCGGCGGTGATCGGCGAACATCGGCCTGCCGAAATTGATCCGGGGCTCGCTCTGAGCTTCCTCGACAAGGCCTGCCTCATACAGCAACTCGTAGCGCTGCAAGGTCAGTTCCTCGTTCCAGCCGCCGCCATCGAGCCCGAAGGTGAAATCGGCCCGCAAATGACGCTGGCTTTTGCAGGCAAGATCGGAATCCGCCCAGGCCCGCAACCTGTCGATGATGGTATCCAGAACTGCGGGGCGACCCTGCCGATGGTCCTCCCAAGGGAAATATTCATACCAGCCGTGCCAGAGCGCACGTCCGTTGCCGGATGATTCCTGCTCGCGAACCAGCCCCAGATAACCGATGGAGATGGTTCTTCCGCCGGGAATATCGTTGTTACGGTCGCGATCCGCGAAGGTGTAAAGCTGCTCGAGATAACCGACCGGATGATGGGTCTGCTCGTGGATCCACTCCCGCAGCCCGCTTTGCAGCGTCCTGTGCCCAAATTCGAATGGGCCTGAGGGAAGTGCCGCGCCCGCCCGGACGGTCATCACCCGCGGTTCGTCCGCCGTAATGGCGGTGACGACGGCAATGAGTTCAGCATGGGCAAGCCCGATGGTCACGGCGACTCCTGTCTTGGTTTGCGGTATCAACCTTCTTTGGCACAGGAAGGCTGGTTCGCCAACAAGGGGCAGACGGCAAAGTGCTTTCTATATCTGCATTAAGTCTAAAGTAGCATATAATCAAACAAATGGATAAAATCTTGTGATTAGTCATGCATTTTTTGTTATGTTATAAAAAAGTTATAAGCATCTATATAGTGTAGAAAGCCGATGTTAGAAGATATATCTCTGGAAGAGACGCTGATTGGTTATTATACGTGGAACATAGGCCAGAATCTGGTTTATCTGGATGCGGTGGCTTCGCGTCTGCGCGATTTCTCCTTTGAAGAGGCTTCTCACGGCATCCCGGTGGAAGCGTTCATTGCGCAGGTGGAGGGTAGTTCCCGCGCCCGTGTGGCAAGGGCGGTCCATAATTCGCTGACAAGCGGTGACTTTTATGATCAGGAGTATCGGATCGGGCTAAAGGACGGCGGCTTTCGCTGGCTGAGAACGACGGGCAGGGTGATCCACGACCGCGAGGGTGTTCCAATCATGGCAATGGGCACGGTTCGCGACGTTACCGCGCGCAAGGTCCTGTTGATGTAATGCTGCGTCTCTCCTACTCTGGAGCGGGATAGGGTCATATTTTATCGCTTTTGATGTTTTGGTGACATGGTTCGGCAGATCGCAATTTTGCTGTTTCAGATCATGCTGGTGATAGGGTTCGGCGTTGCCGGCATGCGCATCGCCTCGTTCCTCAATGGCGAAGATGGATATGAGATTGCCGGCCTTGCGGCGAACACGGAGATGCTGTGGACGACCTCCCCGGTGAAGGTCGATACCCGTCACCAGAATTACGAACGCATCCCCACTCCGTCCGATCCCTATCCGTTGAAAATACATGCGGACCAGCGTCTGCGCGTGGTCGCCAGCAATCGCTTCACTTTCAAGGGTCAGGAATTCCGCCTTGCCGGTGTAGAGAACGTCGACCGTAACCGCGTCTGTGCCGGTGCTGACGGCCGCCGCTATGCCTGCGGCCTGAACGCCTTCAAGGCATTGGAGAACCGGCTGCGCGGCAAATATCTCGAATGCCGGGTAGCGGAAGAGGGTGGGGCTATCCTGATCGTTGAATGCAGGATCAAAGGGCAGGATGTCCGGGCGCTATTGCAGGAGACGCTGGCAACTGGCCGATAAGATCGGAAATGCCCGTCAGCGCGTGATTTATCGTGTCTGGGAAGATTTGGTGGAGCTAAGCGGGATCGAACCGCTGACCTCTTGCATGCCATGCAAGCGCTCTCCCAGCTGAGCTATAGCCCCATAAGGGTTCCGGCATTTCGTCCGGTTCCGGGAACCGAAGCGGCTGTTGTTCCGTTCGGTGGCGGCTTACTACTTCGGCTAATCGAAGAGTGCAAGCACAAAAAACAGCCCGGCTTCATTTTTTTGTCGCCGGGCTGGTTTATCCAATAAGATCAAGCTTCTTCGTCGTCGCCCGTAACGCCGATAATGCCGGACATGTCGTCATCGTCGTCGTCTTCGTCGGCTTCAAGGAAGGTGTCGTCGTCGTCGCCGATTTCCACGTCGTCTTCGTCGTCGCCCATATCCGGAATCTCGTCGCCGCTGTTGTCGCCATCGGCATCTTCCAGCGATACGAGTTCGACTTCCGTGTTTTCGGTATCGACTTCCGCTACTTCCTCTTCCTCAGCCTGCTCGAGCTTTGCCTGTGCCGTGCTTTCCTCGAAGAAGGAGAGCGGCCATGACTTGCCGGTATAGGGAGAAACGACCGGATTGCGGTTCAGATCGTAGAACTTCTTGCCGGTATCGGGGTCTGTGCGCTTGGTACCAAGGTCCGCTTTTGCCACTGTCTAAGCCTCAAATTGTCGAATGAGTTTCGGTGTGTACGCCGTAAAACCGGCATAGACTGTAAAATTTCTAGCCGGTCCCCTTAATCGTTGCGGTCTTTCGTGTCAAAGACAAACTTCGGGCGTTGCCCTTGCAACGCACCTTATATGCCGGGCTGCTGATGAAGATTGGAAGCTGCCGCACGCTATATTATATGAATGACGCACACACAGGCAGAGAGCTTCATGACATTCACGATCGCCATAGACGGGCCGGCTGCGGCCGGCAAAGGAACTTTGTCGCGCAGGATCGCGGAAATCTATGGGTTCCATCATCTCGATACCGGCTTGACCTATAGGGCCACCGCCAAGGCCCTTCTCGATGCGGGCCTGCCGCTCGATGATGAGGCCGTGGCTGAAAAGGTGGCGCTGGAGCTCGACCTTGCCGGCCTCGATCGCTCGGTGCTTTCCCGGCACGATATCGGCGAAGCGGCGTCGAAAATTGCGGTGATGACGCGGGTGAGGCGCGCACTCGTCAAGGCGCAGCAGCGTTTTGCGGCAAGGGAGCCGGGCACGGTGCTGGATGGCCGAGACATCGGAACGGTTGTCTGCCCGGACGCGCCGGTGAAGCTTTACGTTACCGCGTCGGCGGATGTGCGGGCGCGACGCCGCTATGACGAAATTCTGGCCAATGGCGGAGAGGCCGATTACGACGCCATCTTCGCCGAGGTGAGGCAACGCGACGAGCGCGACATGGGCCGCGCCGACAGCCCGTTGAAACCGGCTGAAGACGCGCACTTGCTAGATACGTCGGAAATGAGTATAGAGGCGGCGTTTCAGGCCGCGCGGGCGATCATCGACGCCGCCCTGAGGAAATAGGTTTTTCGCGGAACCGCTTCATTTCGGTCCGCGTTTAGTCCGGAATTGCCTGAAGACATGTCCTTGCGCCGGAAAGCCTTTTAAAAAGGCGGGCATGGGTTCGGGTATCAACAACACTAGCCCACCGGCGCTTTTGTATTCGCCCTTGCGCGGATGCAACCAGGAGATTTCATGTCAGTATCTACCCCCACGCGCGAAGATTTCGCAGCGCTTCTCGAAGAATCCTTTGCCTCCAACGATCTTGCCGAAGGCTATGTTGCCAAGGGTATCGTCACGGCAATCGAGAAGGACGTTGCCATCGTCGACGTCGGCCTCAAGGTTGAAGGCCGCGTACCGTTGAAGGAATTCGGCGCGAAGTCCAAGGACGGCACGCTGAAGGTCGGCGACGAAGTCGAAGTTTACGTCGAGCGCATCGAAAACGCCCTCGGCGAAGCCGTTCTGTCGCGCGAGAAGGCTCGCCGCGAAGAAAGCTGGGTCAAGCTCGAAGCCAAGTTCGAAGCTGGCGAGCGCGTCGAAGGCGTTATCTTCAACCAGGTCAAAGGTGGTTTCACCGTCGATCTGGACGGCGCTGTTGCCTTCCTTCCGCGTTCGCAGGTCGACATCCGTCCGATCCGCGACGTTACCCCGCTGATGCACAACCCGCAGCCCTTCGAAATCCTCAAGATGGACAAGCGTCGCGGCAACATCGTTGTTTCGCGCCGTACGGTTCTCGAAGAGTCGCGTGCCGAGCAGCGTTCTGAAATCGTTCAGAACCTCGAAGAAGGCCAGGTTGTTGACGGCGTCGTCAAGAACATCACCGATTACGGTGCGTTCGTTGACCTCGGCGGCATCGACGGCCTGCTGCACGTCACCGACATGGCATGGCGCCGCGTCAACCATCCTTCGGAAATCCTCAACATTGGCCAGCAGGTCAAGGTTCAGATCATCCGCATCAACCAGGAAACCCACCGTATCTCGCTCGGCATGAAGCAGCTCGAGTCCGATCCGTGGGATGGCATCTCCGCCAAGTACCCGGTTGGCAAGAAGATCTCCGGTACGGTCACGAACATCACCGACTATGGTGCATTCGTCGAGCTGGAGCCTGGCATCGAAGGCCTGATCCACATTTCCGAAATGTCCTGGACCAAGAAGAACGTACATCCCGGCAAGATCCTGTCCACGAGCCAGGAAGTCGACGTTGTCGTTCTCGAAGTCGATCCGTCCAAGCGCCGTATCTCGCTCGGCCTCAAGCAGACGCTGGAAAACCCGTGGCAGGCATTTGCCTACAGCCATCCGGCCGGCACTGAAGTTGAGGGCGAAGTCAAGAACAAGACTGAATTCGGTCTGTTCATCGGCCTCGAAGGCGATGTCGACGGCATGGTTCACCTGTCGGATCTCGACTGGAACCGTCCGGGCGAACAGGTCATCGAAGAGTTCAACAAGGGTGACGTCGTGAAGGCTGTCGTTCTTGACGTTGACGTCGAGAAGGAACGCATCTCGCTCGGCATCAAGCAGCTTGGCAAGGATGCTGTCGGCGAAGCCGCATCGTCCGGCGACCTGCGCAAGAACGCAGTCGTTTCGTGCGAAGTCATCGCCGTCAACGACGGTGGCGTGGAAGTGAAGCTCGTCAACCACGAAGACCTCACCTCCTTCATCCGCCGCAACGACCTCGCACGCGATCGCGACGATCAGCGTCCGGAGCGTTTCTCGGTTGGCCAGGTTTTCGACGCCCGCGTCGTCAACTTCTCCAAGAAGGATCGCAAGGTCATGCTTTCGATCAAGGCTCTGGAAATTGCTGAAGAGAAGGAAGCCGTCGCACAGTTCGGTTCTTCCGACTCGGGCGCTTCGCTCGGCGACATCCTCGGCGCGGCTCTGAAGAACCGCGGCGAATAATCGCTCTGATCTTTTGAAATAAAGAACCCGCCGGAATTTTCCGGCGGGTTTTTTGTTGGCGCAGATTCCGCGTCATCGGAGACGGGCGGGTAACTTGAAATTCAGAGCACGCCGCTCATTCTGAGATAATAATTTTCGGCGCTGTCGTCGTAAGCTGCTTCCGGTGGGCTTTCCTGTTCGCCGGTCTCGTCATTGGCGGCCACCCGTTCTTCCGTCTCGTCCGGGGCTTCGGCGTTTTCGCCCTCAGCCTCGCCTTCCGCTTCATCTTCAGAAAACGGGCCGCCACCGCGTGGCGGTGTTTCCGATTCATAATCCTCTTCCGCCGGCGGATAGGCGACCAGCGGCAGCGGTGTGCCGTCTTTTGCGAGGGCCGCGGCGATCAGCGATTGTGAGGCCGATTGTTCGAGCATCGCCATCCTCGTTTCCGGATCGAGTGCTGCGCGCGGGAGGGGCTGGGCCTCCGGACGGTTGGCAATCGTCTCCGCCTCCTCGCCGGAGGGATGGGCGAGTGGGGTTGGCATCGCGGTCTTTTCGGCCGGCTGATTCTCAAGCTGCTGCGGCGCGGTGCCGGGTGGTAGGGCAGGCGGTTGCGCGCCGGGCGCGGCTCTGGCAGGGAGTTTTCCGGCAAGGGCAGCGAGCAGCAGGTTTTCCATGGTCTTGGCATCGCCCGCAGGCTGGCCTGAAGACGGGGCCAGGGGCGTGCGCATTTCCTTCTGCTCTGCCCTCACCATATCCCGATGCGGCAGTACCGGGCGCATCTCGCCATTTTCAGCCCGCGGCGAACGCGCCGGGCGTGCTTCTGCCGTTGTTTCCGTGGTCACGTTGCCTGCGGGTGATTGAAGCGGACGTCCCGCCCCTTCCGCTTTTCCCTCCGGTTTTGAGGCTGCCGGCGCAGATTCGGGCATGTCTGTTGCCGGTACGGGAAGGCTCGTCCGCAGATCCGGTTGCCCTATCTGCGCCGCGATGGTGTTTTTTACCGCTGCGCCACCAAGGGCGGGCGGACTGATGGGCAAAGGCAGAAGTCGGGCAGCCGTTGCCGCGTTGGCCGGTTGCGCTGCCGCCGCCGCATTCTGGTGGTTTCCGGAATTCGGGCTTTGAGGGTTCTGTGGTCTTGGCTGTGTGGGTGCCGAACTGGCGGGATTATTCTGCTGATAAGAGGAAACCACCGCTTTCGCCGCCAGATCCATTCCCTTGTAACGGGAAAGCTCGATCAGCAGGGCGAGACGGGCCGCTTCCGGGCCGGTGGGCTGTTTCAGAATTTCGGCCAGCATTGAAAGGCTCAAGCCCTGCAGGGCCTTGCTGACCTGCTGTTCCAGCGCCAGGCGCTGCGCGGGGGGCATGGCGCGCAGCGCATCCGTCAGGCGCACCACATAAGTCTCGATGGCTTCACCGTCGCGCCGTGGCAGGTTCATCAATTTACCGAGCGTTTCCGCCAGTACGGCGGTGCTGCGGGAAAGTTGAAATTCACTGGTCAGCGAGGCGACCGCTGCTTTGGCAAAAATACTGCTGCCATTGTCGGGAGCAGGATTGGTCACCTGCGGGATCACGGCTTCTTTCGGCTGCCCGCGGGTCGCCGGCGGAACTGTCGTTCCATAGGCGGCATCGGCTGCCGAAATTTTCGGTACAGGCGGTAACATGGGTGCGCTCCGTTCCTATCGATTACCGCCGCTGGCTTGCGAAAGGGCCAATCCCCACTGGCTCTCTGGTTCGCATCTGGCCCGTCTGTTGAAAGATTGCCGCGCCGGTGATGTACAGGTGTCATCTCGCCCGCTCATGCGGGAGCGCCCGTATATGCCGCTGGCGCGAATGCCAGCTCTCTTCGGCACACACAGAATCATCAAGTCGAAGCTTGCCGCGCAGATATTAATATTTGGCTAACCATAAATTGTGCCGGACGGCCTCGTTCAGGGCGAAACGCCGATGAACATGCGGTAAAGCCCGTTATCGTCGGAATTGACCGAGGAAATGTGGTCGGGTTCGCTGACGGGCACTTCCATGGCCTCCGGCGGCATGGCATCGAGCCAGCTCGCCTTGGGAAAACTTCTCTCGGGTCGAATTTCCACGGGATCGATGGTGTCATCATCCTCGCCGGGCGCGAGGAAGTTTGCGTTGTCAGGGGCGAGTGGCGGCGCAGCTATCGAGAGCAATGCCTGGGCGGTATTCGGTTCGGCATCGAGACCGGCGCTGCCGGATAGGCCGGAAATATCGGACATGTCTGAACTCACATCATGTTTCGCTCAAATACGGTCGCAAGCGGCAATCATGCCGCCTTTTTCTTCAGCAGTTCATAAAGGCCATTGTCGTCGATCGAGATCGGCAAAATGGTGTTGCGGGCGTCATCGACAATCGCCATCGCATCCAGCAATGCTTCCGCATCGGCCGGTGTAGTGGTCGCGTCTGTTTTGGCCTTGTCCGCCTCGGCAGGCGCGTTATCGTTTTCAGCCGGGGCAGCTTCTTCGTCCGGCGTGGCCGCAAGCACCGAAATCAGGGCGATTTCCGATGAAATATCGACCGGACCTTGCTCCTCCGTGCCATCCGTTTTTTCACCGGCGGCAGCGTCGGTGTGTTCCTTCACGACGTCCTGAAGTTCCTGAACATCCTCCAGTTTGCCCTGTGCATCACGGCTCTGGATATCCTGTTCCCGCTCGGCCTTCACTTCGGCATCGTTGACTTCGCCGATGCGATCTTCGCCGCGCTCGGCCTGTAATTCTTCCTTGGTTTTCGGGTCGGCGATATCTTCCAGGCGCTGGATGACCTTCAGGGTCTCGCGTGTCATGAAGCGTGTGCCCTGCGCCTGCTCGTTCAGGGCATCCTTCACGGCGCGCGCCGCGTCGCCGAAGGGATTGGCGATGGCGGCGATCATCTGCTGCGCTGAAACGCCGAGTTCCTTCAAACCGGTGGATTCTTCCAGATCATCGACACTTTTCGGCAAGGTCGCGCGCATCGCCATGATGGCATCCGACATCTGCACACCGAAATCTTCTTCCTTGCCCGTCAGGCCAGCGGTTTGTGCAATGCGGGCGGCAAGGGCCGCCATGGGGTCGGTCTTGGCGTTGGCGCCGTTGTTCAGCACGTCCACGACCTGCGCTTCAGAAACGCCAAAGGATTTCAGGGAAATTGTCGTGGCTTTTCCCTGCGCATCGGCCTTCTCGAAGCTGCCTGTCAGGGTCAGCGCGTCCTGAAGCCTTCGCGCAAACGAGAAGCTCGATTCGTCATTTTCCTGGGTGACGCCAAGGGCTGAGGAGAAGCGGGAGACGAGCGACGCAAAGGCATCCGGGTCCGGTTTCATGATGCCGAACAGATAGGCGCTTATCTTTTCATTGGCGACACGCTGGCTTTGGTCCGGCTGCGGCTGGGTCTTGACCGCCTCATCCTTTTTGGTGCCGTTCGCCTTTTCCTGCTCTTCGCGCTGGCGTTCCTCGATAGTCTCGACCATCGACCGCATGAGGTCGCTGACGGCTATGCTGGCTGTCTGCTGCAGCGGAGTAATCATCTGAAAAATCCCGGCCACCCAAAGTTGCGGCCGAGAATAGGTAAATTCGGTAAATCAGTGCTTAACCAGGCGTAAAAACGCTCAGCTATGGGCGAAAATATCCGTTTCTTCCCAGCCGAGAAGGTCGAGCTTGGCGCGGGTCGGCAGAAACGCGAAACAGGCGTCGGCATGATCAAGGCGGCCATCGCGCACAAGGCGGTGAGTCAGCTTGTCGCGCAGCGCATGCAGGTGCAGCACATCGGAGGCGGCATATTCGAGCTGGGCGGGCGATAGCGTCTCTGCGGCCCAGTCTGAGGATTGCTGCGCCTTGGAAATATCGACTTCCAGCATTTCCTTCAGATTGTCCTTCAGGCCGTGCCGGTCTGTATAGGTGCGGGTGAGGCGGGAGGCGATCTTGGTGCAGAAAACCGGTGTCGTCGTCACGCCAAAGGTGTGGAACAGGACGGCAATATCGAAACGGCCGTAATGGAAGATCTTCTGGTGGGCGGGATCTTCGAGCATGCGCACGAGGTTGGGGGCCTGTTTCTGTCCGGCGGCGATGCGGATGACATCCGCGGTGCCGTCGCCCGGCGAAAGCTGAACGACGCAGAGACGGTCGCGGCGCGGCACCAGCCCGAGTGTTTCCGTATCGATTGCGATGGCCCCGGTATAACGCGCAGTATCTTCGGCGGAAATATCGCCTTCGTGATAGCGAATGGTTGCGGCCATGTCTTGCTCCAGAAATTGCAGTCGGTTGCTCCGGCTATAACGGAAAGAATGGCCCGACGATACCGTTTTATGGGTCGGTTCGGTGCGGCTTCGCGCTTGCCTTTGCGAAAGTCCCCGGGTTAGGTTCGGGAAATCCTTTTCTTACAAAATGCATGAATTCCCGATGACAAAGAAAATCTATCTCGCCGGACCGGAAGTCTTCCTCCCGAACGCGCGTGAAATGCTCGATCTCAAGGCCTCGCTGGCGCGGGATGCCGGTTTTACGCCGCTTTCACCGGGTGATCTGCAGATTCCACCGGCGGATACCCGGATCGGCCATGGCTGCAACATCAATGCCGTCGACGAGCGGATGATGCTGGAAGCGGATGCGGTGATTGCCAATCTCACACCGTTTCGCGGTGTCGCCGCCGATACGGGAACGAGCTTTGAGCTGGGTTTCATGTGCGCGCTGGGCAAGCCGGTTTTCGCCTATACCAATGTCGCGGCCAATCATTTCACCCGCATCAAGGCGCATTACGGCGGTGTTGCCACCATCGATGAAACGGGCCGGTATCGCGGGCCGGACGGGCTGTCGATCGAGAATTTCGACATGGTCGACAATCTCATGCTGCATGGTGGAATTCTGCGGCGTGGCGGTGTCATCATCGTCGGCAATGCACCTGAAGAGGCGCTCTATACGGACCTCGACGCCTATAAACGCTGCCTCGCGGCGGCGGCGGAGAAATTACTGGGACAGGCTGATCCTGACAGAACGAAATTAGCGGAGACATCATCATGAGCGGTACCATTCTTATCACCGGCGCCACATCCGGTTTCGGCCAGGCTACGGCGCGGCGTTTCATCGCGGAAGGCTGGAAGGTTATCGGCACAGGCCGGCGGGCGGAACGGCTGGAGGCGATGGCGGCTGAACTCGGCTCGGCCTTCCATGGTGCCGCTTTCGACATTACCGATGAGGATGCGACGGCAAAGGCGTTAGCCGCTTTGCCGGAGGGTTTCCGGGACATCGATATTCTCGTCAACAATGCCGGCCTTGCGCTTGGCACCGCGCCGGCGCCGCAGGTACCGCTGAAAGACTGGCAGACCATGGTGAACACCAATATCACTGGTCTGTTGAACGTCACCCACCTTGTCTTGCCCACGCTGATCGAGCGCAAGGGCATTGTCGTCAACCTCTCCTCGGTTGCCGCGCACTGGCCCTATGCCGGCGGCAACGTCTATGCCGGCACGAAAGCTTTCCTGCGGCAATTCTCGCTTGGCCTTCGTTCGGACCTGCACGGCAAGGGGGTGCGCGTCACGTCCATCGAACCCGGCATGTGCGAAACCGAATTCACGCTGGTGCGCACGGGCGGCAACCAGGATGCGTCGGACAATCTTTATAAGGGCGTCAATCCGATCACGGCCGACGATATCGCCAATACGATCTATTGGGTCGCCTCGCAGCCCAAACACATCAATATCAACAGTCTCGAACTCATGCCGGTCAACCAGTCCTTTGCCGGTTTTCAGGTCCATCGCGAAAGTTGATTTCGACGGCTTCCAGGGAGTGCTGAAAAACCGGGCAGGTATTTCTAAGCTATGCAAAAATGCAATGCTGCATTGCGAGACTTGCTCTGTTAAAAATCGCAGATGTCGCTATATTTCAATCATCGAAGCGACGCACTCCTCCTCCCAGCGTCGCTCGATGTGGATCGGTGGCACTCCTCCTCCCAGTCGCCGATCAAGTTTGAAGCCTGCCGCACCTCCTCCCGCGGCAGGCTTTTTCCTTTTTAGGGCTATTTTTCCGGAGCGGTTTGTCGGCGAGTTCTGCCTGACGCCCTGGCCGCTGGCGGTCTGCCCGCGTTTCCCCTTGGATTTCCGGGGGGATTTCAGATTTCTGCGTCAAGGCGACGAGCGCAGGAATCGGACACGTGTCGATCACGTTTTCGTTATGTCTAGATGAATATGCACAGTTTTGTGGCGGTACCCCGTGCTGGCCCATTGCTTAGCCCTCGGCCTGTGTTTAAGCATGGGCAAAAGAACGCTTGGGAGGTGGCCGACACGCTTGTGTCTGTGCGCCCGAAAGCGGCGGGGAGAGAATGGCAGACTTTCAAGAGGCGCTGAAGCGGTTTCAGCCGATCGCGGTTTCATCGATCGCTGAAGACGAGCTCAGGTTGCGGCTACGCGGCCTTCAAGCGCGGATGATCCAGGACAATATCAAGGCGGTCTGGCTCGATGCATCATCGTCGCTGACCTATTATACCGGTCTGTCACTTGGCCTTTCGGAGCGAATTCATGGCGCTCTGGTGCCAGCTGAGGGCGCACCGATCTATATCAGCCCGACATTCGAAGAGCCGAAACTTCAGACCCTCATTCGCATCAAGGGCGAAGTCGCTGTTTGGGAAGAGGATGAAAATCCCTTCGACCTGATGGCAGGACGCGTCGCGGCACTTTCCTGTCCCGGCCATCTTGTCGCCATCGACCCCGCTACACCGTTTGTTTTCGCATCCGCCCTGATGCAGCGTCTGGAAGGACGGATCATGTCCGCCCAGCCGATGATCGTCGCGCAGCGACAGGTCAAGTCCGCGGCCGAGATCGCCATCATCCAGACTGCGATGGATGCGAGTTACGGGGTGCAGAAGGCCGTATTCGAAGGGCTTCGTCCCGGCATTTCCACCACCGAAGTGGCTGATTTCGTTAACGCCGCGCATATTGCCCTTGGCATGAAACCGCTTTTTGTGGCGGTACAGTTTGGCGAGGCGACGGCCTATCCGCATGGCGTTCCCTATGCGCAGACGCTTGACGACGGCGATATGGTGCTGGTCGATCTGGGCGCCATTCTTCATGGTTATCGGTCCGACATCACCCGCACCTATGTCTTCGGAAACCCGACCGAGCGGCAGCGTTTCCTCTGGAACGCCGAACGCGATGCCCAAGCTGCGGCCTTCGCTGCGGCCCACGTCGGTGCTGCGTGTTCCGATGTCGACAAGGCCGCGCGCGACAGCCTGAAGGCGGCCGGTTTCGGCCCGGATTATCAGCTTCCGGGTCTGCCGCATCGCACCGGCCACGGGCTTGGGCTGGATATTCACGAAGAACCCTATATCGTTGCAGGAAATGCGACGGCTCTTGAGCCGGGAATGTGCTTTTCCATCGAGCCCATGCTGTGCGTTTATGGGGAATGCGGCGTCCGTCTTGAGGACATTGTTTATATGACGGAGGCGGGACCGCGCTGGTTCTGCCCGCCGGAAAAGAACCTCGACCGGCTGTTTCAGCCGGTCGCCGGGTAATTGGTCGGGAGGCAAAGGACCGAACGGCGACACGGGTTTCGTGCCGCTGCCGACCAGGAGAGGTAGGCCCCCGAACGGGGCCGCAGGAACTCAGAAAAAGAGGGAAAGGACCACCAGATGAAAACGCTGACCCGCAGTTTGCTTATCGCCTCTGCGATTGCGATCACTTCCGCCGTGCCTGCCATGGCGAAGACCTTCGTTTATTGCTCCGAGGCATCGCCGGAAGGCTTTGATCCGTCGCCTTACACCGCTGGCGGCACCTTCGATGCCTCCGCGCACCCGGTCTACAACCGTCTGGCCGAGTTCAAGAAGGGCACGACCGAAGTCGAGCCGGGCCTTGCGGAAAAATGGGATGTTTCGAGCGATGGCCTCGAATACACGTTCCACCTGCGCAAGGGCGTAAAGTGGCACTCCAACGAGAAGTTCACGCCGAGCCGCGATTTCAACGCCGATGACGTGATCTTCAGCTACAACCGCCAGGGTGATGCGAAGAACCCGTGGAACCAGTATATCGCAGGCATCACCTACGAATATTACAACTCCATGGAAATGCCGTCGCTGATCAAGGAAATCGTCAAGGTTGACGATTACACCGTCAAGTTCGTGCTGACGCGCCCGGAAGCTCCGTTCCTCGCCAACATCGCCATGCCTTTCGCTTCGATCGTGTCGAAGGAATATGCCGATACGCTTGATAAGGCCGGCACCAAGGAAGACTTCAACAACCTGCCGATCGGCACCGGTCCGTTCAAGTTCGTCGCCTATCAGAAGGACGCGGTCATCCGCTACCAGAAGAATGCCGACTACTGGGGTGACGCGCCGAAGATCGACGATCTGATCTTCGCGATCACGCCTGATGCCGCCGTGCGTCTGCAGAAGCTGAAGGCCGGCGAATGCCACCTGATGCCTTACCCGGCCCCGGCCGATCTTGCCACCATCCGCGCCGACAAGAACCTCAAGCTCGATGAGCAGCCGGGTCTGAACGTCGCTTATTTCGCCTACAACACCACCGTTGCGCCTTTCGACAAGCCGGAAGTCCGCAAGGCGCTGAACATGGCGATGAACAAGCAGGCGATCATCGACGCCGTGTTCCAGGGCGCCGGCCAGGTTGCCAAGAACCCGATCCCGCCGACAATGTGGTCCTATAACGACAGCATCAAGGATGATGCCTACGATCCGGAAGCGGCCAAGAAGGCTCTCGAAGCCGCTGGTGTCAAGGACCTGTCGATGAAGATCTGGGCGATGCCGGTTCAGCGTCCCTACATGCCGAACGCACGCCGCACGGCCGAGCTGATCCAGTCGGATTTTGCGAAGGTTGGCGTCAAGGCCGAGATCGTCTCCTTCGAGTGGGGCGAATATCTCAAGAAGTCGACCGAAGTGAACCGCGACGGTGCCGTCATCCTCGGCTGGACCGGCGATAACGGTGACCCGGATAACTTCATGGGCGTTCTGCTCTCCTGCGCCGCAACCGGCGAAGGTGGTGCAAACCGCGCGCAGTGGTGCAACAAGGAGTTCTCCGAGCTGCTTTCCAAGGCAAAGCAGACCACTGATGTTGCCGAGCGCACCAAGCTTTATGAGCAGGCGCAGGTGATCTTCAAGGAACAGGCTCCGTGGGCGACGCTTGCGCACTCCACGCAGTTCGTTCCGATGTCCGCTAAGGTTTCCGGCTTCACCATGAGCCCGCTTGGCGATTTCACCTTCGAATCCGTCGATATCGCGGAGTAATCCCAAACAACAAGACGCGCGGAAGAACCCTGTTCTTCCGCGCGTCTTTTCAGGAAAAAACCATGATCCGGTTCATTCTCGGCAAACTTCTCTATCTCGTTCCGACCTTCCTCGGGATCACCATCGTCGCCTTCGCCTTCGTGCGCGTTCTGCCGGGCGATCCCGTGCTGCTGATGGCCGGCGAACGCGGCATATCGCCCGAACGGCATGCGCAGCTTGCCGAACAGCTCGGCTTCGCGCAGCCCATCTGGCAGCAATATCTTCATTTCCTCGGACGGCTGCTTCAGGGCGATCTCGGCAATTCGCTGGTCACCAAGAAACCTGTTCTGACCGAGTTCCTGTCGCTCTTCCCCGCGACGGTCGAGCTTGGCCTCGTTGCCATCATCATCGCCACCGTCATCGGCGTGCCGGTCGGCGTCATCGCCGCCATTCGCCGTGGCTCGTGGTTCGACCAGATTTCCATGACGACCGCGCTCGTCGGCTTCTCCATGCCGATCTTCTGGTGGGGTCTGCTGCTGATCATCATGTTCTCGGGCATCCTGCAATGGACACCGGTGTCGGGCCGCATCTCGCTGATGTATTTCTTCCCCTCCGTCACCGGTTTCATGCTGATTGACAGCCTGATTTCCGGGCAGAAGGGCGCCTTCGCCTCGGCCTTGTCGCATCTCATCCTGCCTTCGGTGGTGCTTGCCACCATTCCGCTGGCGGTCATTGCGCGCCAGACGCGCTCGGCCATGCTGGAAGTGTTGGGTGAGGATTATGTCCGCACGGCCCGTGCAAAAGGTATGTCGGCCTCCCGCGTCGTCGGCGTGCATGCGCTGCGCAACGCCATGATCCCGGTCATCACCACCATCGGCCTGCAGATTGGCGTGCTGATGGCGGGTGCCATCCTGACCGAAACAATCTTTTCCTGGCCGGGCATCGGCAAGTGGATGATCGATTCCATCTCGCGCCGCGACTATCCGGTCGTGCAGAGCGGCCTGCTGCTGATTGCGGGCCTGGTAATGGTCGTCAACCTGCTTGTCGATCTGACCTATGGCCTCATCAATCCAAGGATCCGTCACAAATGAGCGATGTGACCACCACGCCCGGCGTCCGCCTTTCGGACGCCGCCATTCGCCGCCGGATGATCGCCGATTTCTGGTTCTATTTCCGTCAGAACCGTGGCGCCGTCATCGGCCTTGCCGTCTTTACTCTGTTGGTGCTGGTGGCGGTTTTCGCGCCGCTGATCGCGCCGCATGATCCGACGCAGCAATATCGTGATGCGCTTCTTGTCCCGCCCGTCTGGCAGGAAGGCGGCCGCGCCGGCTTCTTCTTCGGCACCGATGCGGTCGGTCGCGACATGCTGTCCCGGCTGATCTATGGCGCGCAATATTCGCTGTTCATCGGCGTCGTCGTCGTTTCCATCGCCCTCGTCGGCGGCATCGTCATCGGTCTCGTCGCCGGCTTTTTCGGCGGCTGGGTGGATACCGTCATCATGCGCGTCATGGATGTCATCCTGGCGTTTCCGTCGCTGCTGCTGGCGCTGGTGCTGGTCGCCATTCTTGGGCCGGGCCTTACCAACGCCATGATCGCCATCGCCATCGTCTATCAGCCGCATTTCGCGCGTTTGACGCGCGCGGCCGTCATGAGCGAACTCAGACGCGAATATGTCACCGCCGCCCGTGTGGCGGGTGCCGGCAATTTCCGGCTGATGTTCAAGACAATCCTGCCGAATTGCCTTGCGCCGCTGATCGTGCAGGCGACGCTGTCCTTCTCGTCTGCGGTCCTCGATGCGGCCGCCCTCGGCTTCCTCGGTATGGGCGCCCAGCCGCCCGCTTCCGAATGGGGCACGATGCTGGCCGAAGCGCGCGAGTTCATTCTGCGCGCCTGGTGGGTCGTGACGCTTCCCGGCCTGACGATCCTGATCTCGGTGCTTGCCATCAACCTGATGGGCGACGGTCTGCGCGATGCGCTCGATCCCAAACTGAAGCGGAGCTGAGCGATGAGCCTGCTGAAAATCAAGAACCTCACCGTCAAATTTGCCACCGCCACCGGCGCCTTTACCGCCGTCAACGGCATCGACGTATCTGTCGACAAGCATGAAGTCTTGGCCATCGTCGGTGAATCCGGTTCCGGCAAGTCGGTATCGATGCTCGCGGTCATGGGGCTTCTGCCCGATACCGCGACGATTACCGCGGATGAAATGACCTTCGACGGCAAGAACCTGCTGACCATGTCGCCGCAGGAGCGCCGCAGGGTGATCGGCCGCGAGATCACCATGATCTTCCAGGAGCCGGTCGCTTCGCTCAACCCGTCCTTTACGGTCGGGTTCCAGATCGAGGAAGTGCTGCGCCTCAATCTCGGCATGGGCCGTTCCGCCGCCCGCGCCCGGGCGCTGGAACTGTTCCGCGCGGTCGGCATTCCCGAGCCGGAAACCAAGCTCAATGCCTATCCGCACCAGATGTCCGGCGGCCAGTGCCAGCGTGTGATGATCGCGATCGCAATCGCCTCCAAACCGCGCCTGCTGATCGCCGACGAGCCGACGACTGCGCTTGACGTGACGATCCAGAAGCAGATTCTCGATCTGCTGATGAACCTGCAGGAAGAATACGGCATGGCGCTGATCCTCATCACCCATGACATGGGCGTGGTGGCGGAAACCGCGGACCGCGTCGTGGTGCAATATAAGGGCCGCAAGATGGAGGAGGCGGATGTCTTGAGCCTGTTCGAGGCCCCGCAGCATCCCTATACCAAGGCATTGCTTTCGGCCCTGCCGGAAAATGCCACCGGCGACCGCCTGCCCACGGTTTCCGATTTCTTCGGCAAGGAGGGCGTTCAATGAGCATTGTTGTCGAAGGCAAGGGCATTACCCGCGATTATCACGTTCCGGGCGGCCTGTTCGGCGCGGCCAAGACGGTTCAGGCCCTTAAGGGAGTCGATTTTGCCGTCGAGCGTGGCAAGACGCTCGCCATCGTCGGTGAATCCGGTTCGGGCAAGTCGACACTTGCGCGTATCATCGCGTTGATCGATCCGGCATCCGGCGGCGAACTCAAGATCGAAGGCAAGCCGGTCGATATCGCCAGGCGCCGCCCCGATACGGAAATGCGCTCCAAGGTGCAGATGGTGTTCCAGAACCCCTATGGCAGCCTCAATCCGCGCCAGAAGGTGGGTGACGTGCTGATGGAACCGCTCATCATCAACACGAAAATACCGGCTTCCGAGCGTCGCGAGCGGGCCGAAGCCATGCTGGTGAAGGTCGGTCTCGGTCCTGAGCATTTCAACCGTTATCCGCACATGTTCTCCGGCGGCCAGCGCCAGCGCATTGCCATCGCCCGCGCGCTTATGCTCAACCCGGCACTGCTGGTGCTGGATGAGCCGGTCTCGGCGCTCGATCTTTCGGTACAGGCGCAGGTGCTGAACCTGCTTGCGGATTTGCAGGAAGAGTTTCAGCTGACCTATGTCTTCGTCAGCCACGATCTTTCCGTGGTGCGTTATATCGCCGACGATGTGATGGTCATCTCCAAGGGCGTGGCGGTGGAGCAGGGGACGCGCGAGGAACTCTTCGCCGATCCGAAGCATCCCTATACGCGCCAGCTCTTCGCCGCGACACCGATCACGGATGTCGATGCCATCCGCGCCCGCGTGGAACGCCGCAAGGCGGCGCGGCAGGCCGCAACGGCCTGAGCGTAGAAGCATCAAGTTAGAAAACAGGCCGGGTTTCCGGCCTGTTGCTTTTTCAGGACTTTAAAAACATGCCGATAGCGGCAAGTGCGCCTTGCTCGCGGATGTCACGATAGGCGGCTTTCAGGGAGGACACGAAATTTTCGTTGCCCGGCAGGTCGTCGCCGAATGTGCGCGTGAAGGTGAGGAAGCGGTCAACGACAGCATCCGGTGCCATTGCCAGCTGGTCCGGCGCATCCCACTCCTTGAAAGCGGGGTCGAGAATGGTGATCGGCTGATCCTTTTCATCCCTGTCTGCGCAGGATCTGATCCACAAAGCGACGGCAAAAATAACGGCCCGACTGTCGGCCTGTTCTTCCAGCAATTCGCGCAATGGACCAAGAATACGCAGTGGCACTTTCTGCGAGGCGTCGGAGGCGATCTGCATGGTCTTGTGCTGCAGAGAGGGGTTGGCGAAACGCTCCCTGAGGCCGGCTGCGAATTCTGCTCCATCGACCGCAGGGTCCAACGTCCGGCCGACTTCGCGCCAATAGGCGTCGATGAAATCGCGCACGGTTTTTTCACCCCATGCATCGGCAACCGTTTTAAGGCCCGCGATCTGGCCTATGGCGGCGATGGCGCTGTGGGAGCCGTTCAGCATTCTGAGTTTCATATGTTCGTAGGGCTCGACGTCGCTGACGAACTCCACACCCGATCTTTCGAGCGCCGGCCTTCCATGCGGAAAACGGTCTTCGATGACGAAGCGGAAATAGGGCTCTGCCACCACCGGCCAAGCGTCGCGCACCCCAAGTGCCGTTGATATCGCATCCCGGTCCGCCTCGGTGGTGGCGGGAACGATCCGGTCCACCATGGAGCAGGGGCAGGCGATATTGGTTTCGATGAACGGGGCCAGTTCAGGGTCGGCAAGTGCGACGAATTCCAGCAGCAGCTTTTGCAACACATGTCCGTTGGCGGGCAGGTTATCGCAGGAAAGAAGCGTCAGCGGCAGCGAGCCTTCTTTGCGCCTGCGTTGCGTAGCAGCGAGAATGAAACCGAAGATGGAGCGTGGCCGGTCCGGGTTTTCAAGGTCGTGGAGAATATCGGGATGGTCACGCAGCAGGCTGCGGGAAGCGAGATTGGTGAGATAACCCTTTTCCGTCACGGTCAGGGTGACGATGAGCACGCGCGGATCGGATAGCCGCTCCACCAGCCTTTCGGGGTCTTCCGGCGCCACGATGGTCTCCATGATGGAGCCGATGATGCGCAGGTGCTCGCTTTGGCCGTCGCGTAAGCAGAATGTGTAGAGATTGTCCTGCGGTTCTATGGCATCGCGCGTGTCCGGGCTGCGCAGCGACGCGGCTATGATGCCCCATTGTGTTTCACCGCGATTGAGGCAGTCATCAATGAAAACCGCCTGATGCGCCCGGTGAAACGCCCCGACCCCGAGATGCACGATGCCGGGTGTGACCGTTTGGCGATCATAGGTGGGCGTTGCCACGGATTGCGGCAGGCGGGGAAGGGTGGCGGCGGAAAGCCTGTCTGTCATCAATGCGAAATCCCCACGCGGAAGGGGGTAGTCGCGGTTCGTGCCGCTGGAATTTCGGCATCCGGATTTTCGCGCATGTCAGTTCCTCCCGTTGTTTTCTGAATAGATCAGGGTCTTCTAAATGGATCAGGCCCCACCCTCTTTAAGCAGCCGGATCTGACGCAGCGTGTTCTGGCGGCTGCGTTCGAGATGCCGCCACAGGGCATCGACGATCTGGGCCTTGCTGCCGGCGGCGATGGCGTCGGCGATATTCTGGTGCTCCTCGACCGAACGGGCGTAATCACCGAGGATCGAGACGAAAACCGTGTGGGTCTGGTCGAGAATGCGCTCGTGCGAGCCGGAAATGACGGGAATGCGCGCGGCCGACACAAGGGTCGTATGGAAGCTGCGATCGTAAAAAAGCGCTTTCGACAATTCATCCAGTGTCGAGCCTTTGGCGAATTCGCGATGTTTCGCAAGGCTTTCAAGAAGCTGCGCATGCAGCGCGCCATCCAGCTGCCCGGCGTCGAAAGCCACTTCGACGGCGCCTTTTTCAAGCAGCATTCTGGCGGCGTAGAGCTCTTCCACATCCTCCACCGTGAAATCGCGCACCACCATGCCGCGCCTTGAAGAGTTGACCACCAGCCCGTCGGCCTCGAGTTTCACACAGGCTTCCTTGACCGGCGTGGGGCTGATGCCGAGATCGGCGGCAAGCTCGTTTGGCAGCAGGCGCTCGCCGCCGCGCAATTTGCCGCTGACGATGCGCGCGCGAAGTTCCCGGTGCGCCTGTTCGGCGAGCGTGACTTTGACGAGTGTGTTCATGGCCACATCATTGCGCAGCTTTGGAGGACAGGCAATAATCAAATATTAAAAATAAAAAATTTTTTATTTTACAATGACGGCTTTTCCGTTAGCTCTATTCGTTATCGGAAGCCGGCTGCTGGAGGAGGGTAGCGCGGCAATCCCCGACGGTCTCATCTCTTGCGGTTACTGATCGCGGGGCGATGCCTCACTGGGGAGTCCGCATGTTCCTCCCCAGAAGCGTTCAAGCATCGAGGAATGACTGATCATGAAAATTACCGCTGTCGAACCTTTCATCCTGCATCTGCCGCTCACATCGGATTCTATCTCCGATTCCACCCACAGCATCACCCATTGGGGCGTCGTTGGCGCAAAAATCACGACGAGTGACGGTATTGAGGGTTATGGTTTTACCGGCACCCACGCGCATCTGCCATCCGACAGGCTGATTACGTCCTGCATCAGCGATTGTTATGCTCCCCTGTTGCTGGGTGAGGACGCATCGGAACATTCGAGACTCTGGACGAAACTTGCCCGTTACCCCTCGCTGCAATGGGTCGGGCGGGCGGGCATCACCCATCTGGCGCTTGCCGCCATCGACGTGGCGTTGTGGGATATCAAGGCGAAAAAGGCGGGTGTGCCGCTCTGGCAATATCTCGGCGGCGCCCGCACGGAAGGCGTGGAGGCTTACAACACCGATATCGGCTGGCTTTCCTTTACGCCGGAAAACCTGCTGGCCGGCAGTGCAAAGGCCGTGGAGGAGGATGGGTTCACTCGCCTGAAACTCAAGGTCGGTCATGATGATCCGAATATCGACATTGCGCGGCTTGCCGCCGTCCGCAAGCGCGTCGGCTCCTCGATCCGCATCGCCATTGACGGTAATGGCAAGTGGGATCTGCCGACATGCCAGCGGTTTTGCGCGTCGGCGAGAGATCTGGATATCTACTGGTTCGAGGAACCGCTCTGGTATGACGATGTCACCAGCCACGCCCGGCTGGCGCGCAGCACATCCATTCCGGTTGCACTCGGCGAACAGCTTTATACGGTGGATGCGTTCCGTTCATTCATCGATGCCGGCGCGGTCGCTTATGTCCAGCCGGATGTGACGCGGCTTGGCGGGATCACCGAATATATTCAAGTCGCCGATCTGGCGCTCGCCCACCGACTGCCCGTGGTGCCGCATGCCGGTGAGATGAGCCAGGTGCATGTGCATCTGAGCTACTGGCATCCGGCTTCGACCATTCTTGAATATATTCCGTGGATCAAGGATCATTTCGAAGAGCCGATCCATGTGCGGGATGGCGTTTACAAACGTCCGGAGCAGCCCGGCGCCAGCACGACGCCGCTGGCGGAAAGCTTCGCCCGTTATGGCAAGGCGGTGAAGTAAAAAAGGCGGCGCAGAGAATGCGCCGCCTTGTTCATTTTTAGGGAAAAGCCGTTAGCGCCAGCCGAGAGCCGGCGCTACCTGCTTCAGGATCGTCTCGATCACATGGGCGTTGTAATCGACGCCCAGCTGGTTCGGCACGGTCAGGAGCAGCGTGTCGGCCTCGGCGATGGCTTCATCGGCTTTCAGCTGTTCGATCAGCGCTTCAGGCTCGGCGGCATAGCTGCGCCCGAAGATCGCACGCGTCTTGTCGTCGATATAACCGATCTTGTCGTCGCCTTCATTGCCGTAACCGAAATAGGACCGATCGCGATCGTTGACGAGCGCGAAGATGCTGCGGCTGACCGAAACGCGCGGTTCGCGGGCATGGCCAGCTTCCTTCCAGGCTTCCCGGAAGGTGCGGATCTGCTGCGCCTGCTGGACGTGGAAAGGCTCGCCCGTCTCATCCGTCTTCAGGGTGGAGCTTTGCAGGTTCATGCCAAGCTTTGCCGCCCACACCGCCGTCGCATTGGAACTCGAACCCCACCAGATGCGCTCACGCAGCCCTTCGGAATGCGGTTCCAGGCGCAAAAGGCCGGGCGGGTTCGGGAACATCGGTCTCGGGTTCGGCTGCGCGAAACCTTCACCCTTCAGAAGTTCAAGGAACACCTCGGTATGTTGCCGTGCCATATCTTCTTCGGTCTCGCCCTCGGCCGGGCGGAAGCCGAAATAACGCCAGCCATCGATCACCTGTTCCGGCGAACCACGGCTGATGCCGAGTTGCAGGCGTCCACCGGCGATGAGGTCGGCCGAGCCGGCATCCTCCGCCATGTAGAATGGGTTTTCATAGCGCATGTCGATGACGCCGGTGCCGATCTCAATGTTTTTCGTTCTGGCGCCGACGGCGGCCAGAAGCGGAAAAGGCGAGGCAAGCTGGCGGGCGAAATGGTGCACGCGAAAATAGGCGCCGTCGGCGCCCAGTTCTTCGGCGGCCACGGCAAGATCTATCGATTGCAGCAGCGTATCGGCCGCCGAACGGGTCTGCGACTGGGGCGAGGGCGTCCAGTGTCCGAAGGATAAAAATCCGATCTTTTTCATGATGACCTTCCAGATGTCGGAGGATGCCAGCTTTCACAAACCGGCTTCGTTGTTGTCAGTCATATAGGCAACCGCACGCATCCTCCAATCCGCCACCCGTAGACACGGTGTCGCCGAAATGTGAACGATGGTCGTTTCAGGCAATCGTCCTGCGGTCGAGGATGAAGAGATTTTCGTGGGCGCGCGCAGTCGTCAGGATGAAATCCATCAGCGAGCGCACACGCGGCACATTGGCGAAATCTTGATGGCTGGTCAGCCAGTAACCGCGCCGCAGTTCCACTTCGTCGGCAAGAACCATCTGTAAATCCGGAAAACGGGCGGCAATGAAGTTCGGTAATATGCACAGGCCACGGCCGCTCAGCGTGGCGGTCAGTTGGGCGAAAATGCTCGATGATTGAAAGTTGGGGCGCAGGCCGGGCATCACGTCGCGCATATAATCGAGGCCCGGCGAAAAAATCAGGTCCTGTACGTAACCGATGAAAAAGTGGTCGGGCAAATCCTCACGCCGCGTGATTTTCGGCCGCCCCGCGAGATAGGAACGTGAGGCATAGATATGTAGCGTGTAATCGATGATCTGTTCGTTGATGTAGGGGCCGGCTTTCGGCGGATCGAGCGTGACGGCCACATCCGCTTCCTTTCTGGAAAGCGCCATGATTTGCTGGATCGTCACCATCTCCACCATGATGTGGGGATGGGTGGCGGCGAAGTCTTTCAGCCTCTCCACGAAGAAAAAATTGGAAAAACCTTCCGGCGCGCTGAGCCGCACCACGCCGCGCAGCAGGCTGCCGCTTTCGGAAATATCCGACTGCAGCCTTTCCGCTTCCGCCTCTATACGCTCGACCGTATCGACCAGCCGCCGCCCGACCGTCGTCAGTTCGTAACCACGCGGGTTTCGCTCGAACAGCTTGGTTTTTAGGGAGAATTCCAGCCGGTCGATGTGGCGGGAGACAGTGGCGTGGCTGGTGCGCAGGCTGCGGGCGGCAGACGAGAGCTGTCCGGTGCGGGCCACCGCCAGAAAATATTGCAGGTCATCCCAGGTAAAAGGCGTGGCCAATTCCGTCTCCCATTGCGAGTTCTGTTCAAAAATGAACAGTTCCTGTTCGAAATTTGATGATGCCGTGCTCTTGTGTCAACCGAGGAATTCGAGAAATCTAAAATGAGGATGCGTCGCTTTGAGGAGAGTGGCGTGACCGTTTCGATGCAGCACCCGCAACGATCGCCATGCGACTTCGTTCACTGTTGCACAGACAATCTGAGGCTCGCAATCATCTCTGGGAGGAGAAGTCATGCGCAAGAGTATCGTTTTATCCACGGCCATGGCACTGGCCGCCGGCACCGCCGCTTATGCCGCCGAGATTTCGGACGGCAAGGTCAAGATCGGTATCCTGAACGACCAGTCGGGCGTTTACGCCAACTTTGGCGGCAAGTACTCTTACGAGGCCGCGAAAATGGCGGTTGAGGATTTCGGCGGCAAGGTGCTCAATGCGCCGGTTGAGGTGGTGACCGCCGACCACCAGAACAAGGCGGATGTCGCCTCCAATATCGCCCGGCAATGGTATGACACCGAGCAAGTCGATTCGATCATGGAATTGACTTCGTCCTCGGTGGGTCTGGCCGTACAGGCGCTGTCCAAGGACAAGAAGAAAATCACCATCAATACGGGTGCGGCAACCACCGAACTGACCGGCAAGCAGTGCAGCCCCTATGGTTTCCACTGGGCCTATGACACCTATTCGCTGGCGGTCGGCACTGGCGGCGCGCTGGTGAAGCAGGGCGGCGACAGCTGGTTCTTCCTGACCGCCGACTATGCTTTCGGTTATTCGCTGGAAGAAAACACCGCCAATTTCGTCAAGGCCAATGGCGGCAAGGTGCTGGGTTCGGTGCGGCACCCGCTGGCGACGACGGATTATTCCTCGTTCCTGCTGCAGGCGCAGTCATCGGGTGCGAAGGTCATCGGTCTTGCCAATGCCGGTCTCGATACCTCCAACGCCATCAAGCAGGCGGCTGAATTCGGCATCGTTGCCGGTGGCCAGCGGCTCGCCGCTCTTCTTTTCACGCTTGCCGAAGTGCATGGCCTCGGTCTTGAGGCGGCGCAGGGCCTGACGCTGACGGAAGGTTTTTATTGGGACCGCGACGATGAATCGCGCAAATTCGGCGAGCGTTTCAAGGAACGCACCGGCGCCATGCCGAACATGGTACACGCCGGCACCTATTCCGCCGTGCTGCATTACCTGAAGGCCATCGAAAAGGCCGGCACTGATGATGCCGATGCCGTTGCCAAGGCCATGAAGGAAATGCCCGTCAACGACGTCTTCTCGAAGGATGGCCATGTGGCCGCCAATGGCCGCATGATCCACGACATGTATCTCATGGAAGTGAAGAAGCCGGATGAGAGCAAGCAGCCGTGGGATTATTACAAGGTGCTTGCGACGATCCCCGGCAAGGAAGCCTTCATGGACCCCGCAAAAAGCGGTTGCCCGCTGGTAACGCAATAAAAGACTGAAGCAATAAAGGGGAAAGTTTCATGACGATCGCTCCCGCCCTCGCCGGGCAGGCGGAACCCAGCGTCGTGCTTTCGGCGCGCGGTCTCTCCAAGACCTTCGGCGCATTCGCGGCCGTGAAAAACGTCGATCTCGACGTCCACCATGCTCGCGTGCATGCGCTTATCGGTCCGAACGGCGCCGGCAAGACCACGGTCTTCAACCTGTTGACCAAGTTTCTCCAGCCGACGGGCGGGGCGATCACCTTTATGGGAACGGATATAACAAGGACGCCACCGGACAAGGTGGCGCGTCTCGGTCTCGTCAGGTCTTTCCAGATATCGGCGGTGTTTCCGCATCTGACGGTTCTGGAAAACGTGCGGGTGGCGTTGCAGCGGCCGAATGGCCTCGCAACGCAATTCTGGCTGCCGCTCTCGTCGCTCGACAGGTTGAATGCCCGCGCCGAGGAGCTGATCGCAACGGTTGGCCTGACACGGGAAAAACATGCGCTTGCGGCCGATCTTTCTTACGGCCGCAAGCGGGTTCTCGAAATCGCCACCACACTGGCGCTCGATCCGAAGGTTCTGCTGCTGGACGAACCGATGGCCGGCATGGGTGGTGAGGATGTTGCCCATGTCGCCGAGCTTATCCGCGAGGTGGCAAAGACACGTGCGGTGCTGATGGTCGAACATAATCTGAAAGTCGTGGCCGATATCTGCCACCACGTCACTGTGCTCCAGCGCGGTGAAATTCTGGCGGAGGGCGATTATGCCGCCGTTTCCGCCGATCCGCGTGTGCGCACGGCCTATATGGGCACGGAGGAGGCTTGATATGGCGGCAATGCTCGAAGTCTCCAATCTGAAATCATGGTATGGCGAAAGCCAGGCGCTGCATGGCGTCGATCTGACCGTCGGCGAAGGCGAAACCATCACCATTCTCGGCCGCAACGGCGTGGGTAAAACCACGACGCTGCGCACCATCATGGGCATCATCCGCAACCGCAAGGGCGTCATCAAGCTCGGCGGCAAGGATATGATGCCGGTGCCGCTGCATCGCACGGCAAAATACGGCATCGGTTTCGTGCCGGAAGAGCGCGGCATCTTCGCGACGCTGAGTGTCGAGGAAAACCTGAAGCTGCCGCCCGTCGTCGCATCCGGCGGCATGACGCTCGATGAAATCTATGAACTGTTCCCCAATCTCCATGAGCGCCGCATGAGCCCCGGCACGAAGCTTTCCGGCGGCGAGCAGCAGATGCTCGCCATGGCGCGCATCCTGCGTACCGGGGTCAAGGTGCTGCTGCTCGATGAGCCGACGGAGGGACTTGCCCCCGTCATCGTCCAGCGCATCGGCGAGGTGCTGCAAAAGCTGAAGAGCCGCGGCATGACCGTGGTGCTGGTGGAGCAGAATTTCCGTTTCGCAAGCCGTATCGCCGACCGCTTCTACCTGATGGATCACGGCCAGATGGTCAGCAACTTTCCGGTGGCTGAGCTTTCCGGCCGCATGGGCGAACTCAATAAAGTGCTGGGGGTTTAACGATGACGATGATCTTCGGCATTCCAATTCAGGCCCTGCTGGGGCAATTGCTGATCGGCCTTATCAATGGCTCGTTTTATGCCCTGCTGTCGCTCGGCCTTGCCGTCATTTTCGGCCTGCTGCGCGTCATCAATTTTGCGCATGGGGCGCAATACATGCTCGGCGCTTTCGTCGCCTTTCTCGGCCTGCAATATTTCGGCATCAATTTCTGGGTCGCGCTGGTGGTGACACCGCTCGTCGTTGCGCTTTTCGGCGCGATCGTCGAACGGTTCCTGCTGTCGCGGCTTTATGATCTCGATCCGCTTTACGGGCTGCTTTTCACCTTCGGCCTCGCGCTGGTGGTGGAGGGCACGTTCCGCTGGCTTTACGGCGCTGCCGGTCAACCCTATTCGGTGCCGCGTGAGCTGGCGGGCGGCACAAATCTCGGCTTCATGTTCCTGCCGAACTACCGCGCCTTTGTTGTCGTCATTTCGCTGGTCGCCTGCCTTGCCACCTGGGCGCTGATCGAAAAGACGCGGCTCGGCTCCTACCTGCGCGCCGCCACCGAAAACCCGACGCTGGTGCAGGCTTTCGGCATCAACGTGCCGGTGCTGCTGACGCTGACCTACGCGCTGGGTGCCGGCCTTGCCGGTTTCACCGGCGTGCTGGCAGCACCGATCTATCAGGTCTCGCCGCTGATGGGCACCAATCTCATCATCGTCGTCTTTGCCGTGGTCGTCGTCGGCGGCATGGGGTCGATCATGGGGGCCATCGTCACGGGTTATATGCTGGGCATCGCCGAAGGGCTGACCAAGGTGTTCTACCCGGAAGCCTCCAACATCGTCATCTTCGTCATCATGGCCTTTGTGCTGCTCATCCGCCCCGCCGGACTTTTCGGAAAGGACGCCTGATATGTCCAAAGCCACCCATAACCCCACTGCCGGTGCGATGCCGCAGACGGAAGTTTCGACGACTGCGGGAACAATCAAGGCTATTCTCATATTGGCGGGGCTCGCCGCTTTGATCGCCGCGCCTATGTTCGTTTATCCGATCTTTCTGATGAAGCTCCTGTGCTTTGCGCTGTTTGCCTGCGCCTTCAACCTCTTGATCGGTTATACCGGGCTGCTGTCCTTCGGCCATGCGGCGTTTTTTGGCGGCGCCGCCTATTTCACCGCCTATTCGGTGAAGGAATGGGGCGTGACGCCCGAGATCGGCCTTGTCATCGGCATGGCGGGTGCAGCCCTTCTCGGACTTGTCATCGGCTTTTTCGCCATTCGCCGCCAAGGCATCTATTTCGCCATGATCACGCTGGCACTGTCGCAGATGTTTTATTTCTTCTGCCTGCAGGCGCCGTTCACCCATGGCGAGGATGGCCTGCAGGGCGTGCCGCGCGGCCATCTCTTCGGCCTTCTCGATCTCAATGCGCCGCTCAATATCTATTACACGGTGCTGGCCGCCTTTGTTCTTGCACTTCTGGTCATCTGGCGCTTCGTCAATTCGCCCTTCGGCATGATCCTGAAATCGATCCGCGAAAACGAGCAGCGCGCCATTTCGCTGGGCTACAGCGTGCAGCGTTACAAGCTTGGTGCCTTCGTCATGTCGGCGGCGCTTGCCGGCCTTGCGGGCGGCCTGAAAGCGCTGGTCTTCCAGTTCGCGACGCTGACTGACGTGACCTGGCAGATGTCCGGTGAGGTCATTCTGATGACGCTGCTCGGTGGTATCGGCACCATGATTGGCCCGATTTTTGGCGCGGGCCTCGTCGTCACCTTGCAGAACTATCTCGCGACATCGGATTTCCCGGTCACCATCATTACCGGCCTTGTCTTCATGGCCTGCGTTCTAGTGTTCCGGCGCGGTTTGATCGGTGAATTTTACGCGTCGCGGCTTGGGAGAAAACTCGGCTTCCAGCACCGCGGCTAAACATTTTTGAAAACACTTGAACTGCCTCCTCCGCGTCCGGGACGATGCGGCAAGGCTGGCGTATGGAGAAAAATATGGGCGAATATGACTATATCGTCATCGGAGCGGGGAGTGCCGGATGCGTCCTCGCCAACCGCCTTTCGAAAGATCCGAGCAACCGTGTGCTGCTTCTGGAAGCGGGCGGCAACGACAATTACCATTGGATCCATATTCCGGTCGGTTATCTCTATTGCATCAACAACCCGCGCACCGACTGGTGTTTCAAGACGGCGGAAGAGCCGGGCCTTAACGGCCGCTCGCTGATCTATCCGCGCGGCAAGGTTCTGGGCGGCTGCTCCTCAATCAACGGCATGATCTATATGCGCGGCCAGGCGCGCGATTACGATATGTGGCGGCAGCTCGGCTGCGAGGGGTGGGGGTGGAACGACATCCTGCCCTATTTCCTGAAGTCGGAGGATTTTTATCGCGGCAAGAACGAGATGCATTCCACCGGCGGTGAATGGCGGGTGGAAAAGGCCCGCGTACGCTGGGATGTGCTGGACGCCTTCCAGAAGGCGGCGGGTGAGGCGGGTATTCCCGCGACCGATGATTTCAACCGGGGCGACAATGAAGGCGCCGGTTATTTCGATGTGAACCAACGGGCGGGCTGGCGCTGGAACACGGCGAAAGCCTTCCTGAAACCGGCGCTTGGCCGCAAGAACCTGACGGTTCTGACCAAGGCCCACGTCAAGCGTCTGATCATCGAAGAAGGCCGTGTTACCGGCGTCGAGTTTCACCATGACGGCGTCTTGAAAACGATGCGGGCGCGGCGCGAGACGGTGCTTTCCGCCGGCGCGGTCGGCTCGCCGCACATTCTGGAGCTTTCCGGTGTCGGCCGTGGCGATGTGTTGCAGGCCGCCGGTATCGATACGGTGGCGGAGGTTCAGGGTGTGGGCGAGAACCTGCAGGACCATCTGCAGCTGCGCATGGTCTATAAGGTTTCCGGTGTTCTGACGCTGAATGAAAGGGCCTCCACCCTGTTCGGCAAGGCGAGGATCGGCCTCGAATATGCGCTGACGCGCTCCGGGCCGATGTCGATGGCGCCGAGCCAGCTTGGTGTCTTCACCCGTTCCTCGCCGGAAAAGGAAACCGCCGATCTGGAATATCATGTCCAGCCGGTTTCACTCGACAAGTTCGGTGATCCGGTTCACACTTTTCCTGCCATTACCGCAAGTGTCTGCAATCTGCGGCCGGAAAGCCGCGGCTCAGTGCATGTGAAAGGACCGGATTTCGCCATGCAGCCGGAAATCCGCCCGAACTACCTATCGACAGAAGGCGACCGCCAGGTGGCCATCGATTCCATGCGGCTGACGCGCCGCATCGTCGCCCAGCCGGCCTTTGCCCGGTTCAAGCCGCAGGAATACAAGCCGGGTCCCTCCTTCGAAAACGACAATGATCTTGCCAAGGCGGCGGGCGATATCGGCACCACCATCTTCCACCCCGTCGGCACGCTGCGCATGGGGTCGGATATGGAAAGCGTTGTCGATAACAGGCTGAAATTCCGCAGGCTCGCCGGGCTGCGTGTCGCCGACGCATCGGTGATGCCACGCATCACATCCGGAAATACCAATTCCCCGACGATCATGATTGCCGAAAAGGCTGCCGACATGATCCTTGCGGATAATCGCTGAAAGGAGCGCTCCGATGAAGACCGTCGCTTTTATCGGGCTGGGACATATGGGCCTGCCCATGGCCGCCAATCTCGTCAAGGCCGGATATAACGTCAGGGGTTACGATCTTTCCGACGCCTGCCGCGCGGCGGCGAGAGAGGCGGGCATTCCCGTTGCTGCGGATTCCGCCGAAGCCATCGAAGCGGCAGAGGTGATTATCACCATGCTGCCGAAGGGCGAACATGTGGTTTCCGTCTATGGCGATCTGGTCCGGAAAATCTCTGCCGGAACGCTTCTCATCGATTGCTCGACGGTGGATATGGAAAGCGCCCTGAAGGCGCATGAGCTGGCCGCTTCCGCCGGTTGCCCCTCCGTTGACGCCCCCGTTTCCGGCGGCACGGGCGGGGCTGCCGCCGGCACCCTGACCTTCATGTGCGGCGGCGAGGCTGCGGCCTTCTCTGCGGCAAAGCCGGTGCTGGAAGCGATGGGCAAGAAGATCGTGCATTGCGGCAAGGGCGGTAACGGACAGGCGGCCAAGATCTGCAACAACATGATCCTCGGCATTTCCATGATCGCCGTTTCGGAAGCTTTTGTTCTGGGCGAAAAACTCGGCCTTTCGCATCAGGCGCTGTTCGATGTCGCCTCCACCTCTTCCGGGCAATGCTGGTCGCTCACCACCTATTGCCCGGTGCCGGGGCCAGTGCCAACATCGCCCGCCAACAAGGATTATCAGCCCGGATTTGCGGCGGCCCTGATGCTGAAGGATCTGAAGCTTTCGCAGGAGGCGGCGAATGGAGCCGGGGCTTCCACCCCGCTCGGTGCGGCGGCAGCGGCGCTTTATGAAAACTTCGTCGGCGAAGGAAGCGGCGGGCGCGATTTTTCCGCCATCGTCGAAATGCTGCGCGGGAGCGAGGCATGATGGACGCCACGCCGTCGGATATTCTGTGGGTGCCGCCAAGGGAAAGGGTGGAGCGCTCGGCGCTTTTCGCTTTCGCGACGAAAACGGCAAAGCTGCACGGGCAGGCCTCTGATGATTATGCCGGCCTGCTGCGCTGGTCCATCGACGCGCCGGATGAATTTTACGATGCGTTGTGGGATGAACTCGGGATCATCGGCACACGCGGCGACGCGGCGTTCAAACCGGGAGCGACGATCCGGGAGGCTGAGTTTTATCCGGGCGCAAGGCTCAATTACGCCGAAAACCTGCTGCGCGATGCGGATGAGCGGTTAGCCATCATCGCCCATCGCGACGATGGCACACGGCGTGAGATAAGCCGCAGGCAGCTTTATGAGGATGTATCCCGTCTGGTGCAGGCGCTCCTCCATGCGGGCGTGAAGGAAGGCGACCGTGTCGGGGCCATCGTCACCCATGATATCGAGGCGATCGTCAGCTATCTGGCGGTCAGCGCCATCGGTGCTATCTGGTCGTCCTGCTCACCGGATTTCGGCCCGGCAGGCGCTTCTGACCGGCTGTCGCAGATCGATCCGAAAATCCTCATCGCCGTGCCGGAATATGGTTATGCGGGCAAGCGCATCGATGTCGGACCCACCATCCGCGCCGTGGCGGAAAGTGCGGCTCCTGAAAAGATCGTGCTGATCGGCGACGCCGTTCCCGAAAGCCTTGCCGATCTCGGCTGCGTAACGCTCACGGATTTCGTCGCGCCTTATGCGGCGGGCGAGATCGCCTTCAATCGGCTGCCCGTCAAGGCGCCGCTGGCGATCCTTTATTCCTCGGGCACAACAGGCAAGCCTAAATGCATCACCCATTCCGGCGGCGGGCTGCTTCTTCAGCACATGAAGGAGCTGAAGCTGCAATGCGATATTCAGGAAGGCGAGCGCTTTTTCTATTTCACTACCTGCGGCTGGATGATGTGGAACTGGCAGGTGTCCGGCCTGGCGCTTGGCGCAACGCTCGTGACCTATGACGGCAATCCCGGTTATCCCAACCCTGCGCGGCTGATCGATCTCATCGATGCCGAACGGATCGCGACCTTCGGCACTTCGGCCAAGTTCATTGACGCCTGCCTGAAGGCCGGACTGAAACCGCGTGAAAGCCACGATCTTTCATCGCTGCGAACAATCCTTTCCACCGGCTCACCGCTCATCCCGCAATCCTTCGGTTATATCTATCGCGACTGGAAGGCGGATGTGCATCTCGCCTCCATTTCCGGCGGCACGGATATCTGTGCCTGTTTCCTCGGCGGCAATCCGCTGCAGCCGGTGCATCGCGGTGAATTGCAGGGTGCGATGCTCGGCATGGATATCGACACGCTGGATGATGAGGGGCGTTCCGTTCGCGGCGTTGCCGGCGAGCTGGTCTGCCGCAATGCCCATTTGTCCATGCCGGTCAAATTCTGGGGCGATGAGGATGGGTCGCGGTATCAGGCGGCCTATTTCGACCGCTTTGCCGGCATCTGGGCGCATGGCGATTTTGCCGAAATGCGCCCCTCCGGCGGATATGTCATTCATGGGCGCTCGGACACGACGCTCAATCCCGGTGGGGTTCGCATCGGCACGGCTGAAATCTACAGGCAGGTGGAAACCGTGCCTGATGTGGAGGAGGCGATTGCCGTCGGGCAGGATATCGACGGCGACCAGCGGGTCATCCTCTTCCTGCGCATGAAGGGTGGCGTGACCCTGACGGAAGAGCTGGAAAAGACCATCCGCAACCGCATCCGTTCGGGCGCCACGCCACGGCATGTCCCTGCAAGGATCATCGCCGTCAGCGCCATTCCCCGCACCCGTTCCGGCAAGATTTCCGAAATCGCGGTGCGCGATACCATTCATGGCCGGCCGGTGAAAAATGCCGATGCGCTCGCCAATCCTGAGGCACTCGAACTTTTCCGCAACCTGCCGCAGCTGAAGGACTAGGCCGATGGAGGACCAACCGAAAACCGTGCTCGTTACGGGTTCCACCAGTGGCATCGGGCTCGCCATAGCAAAACGTTTTGCCGAGGCGGGGTATCTGGTCGCGGTGCATGGCATAGAGACGACGGAAGAAGCGACGCAGGCCCTGGAGATGGTTGCGCAGGTGGCGCGGCACAGGCCGGTCTATTTCTCAGCCAATCTCGCGCATTATGACGAGAGCGCGCATCTGCCGGAAACCGTTATCGCCGAGTTCGGTCACATCGACGTGCTGGTCAACAATGCCGGCATCCAGAAGGTCGCACCGATCGACGAGTTCGATTTCGCCGACTTCTCCCGCATTGTCGCCATCTCGCTGGACAGTGCCTTTCATACCATCCACGCGGCCCTGCCGGGCATGAAGGAAAGGGGCTGGGGCCGCATCGTCAACATCGCTTCCGCCCATGGTCTGCGCGCCTCACCCTTCAAGGGGCCTTATGTGGCGACCAAACATGCCGTGGTGGGGCTGACGAAAAGCGTGGCGCTGGAAGTGGCCGAACTCGGCATCACCTGCAACGCCATCTGCCCCGGTTATGTCTGGACGCCGCTCGTTGCCGCACAGGTTGCCGATCAGGCGCGTGTGCATGGCATGAGCGAGGAGGATGTGGTGAAAAAGGTGATGCTTGCGCCGCAGCCGACCAGGCAATTTGTGCAACCGGAAGAAGTGGCGGAAATGGCGCTTTATCTTGCGGGCGATATGGCGCGGTCGATCACTGGAACGACTATTTCCATCGACGGCGGCTGGACCGCGAAGTGATTTCTGCCAGCATGTTCTGCGAAGCCGCCTCGCTTCCTTCCGGCATTATTCTGCGATTTTCCATTCCATAGCTTTGTGGGACGCTGAAACGTGAAGATTTATGCTGCTGATCTGACATTTTATGGCGTATTATTAGCACAATCTGACTATTCGCTGTGGTTGTGGCGCAATTAGGGGTGCACATTCCCGGCGAACATGCCAGAGTGCGGACACTGTTTTTAATTGATCTATTTTCCTGATAATTATGATGTTGAGAATTTTTACTTTTCTGGAGATTCTGCCGGTATGGCGCAGCCGTCGCGCTGCGGCAAAAAAATATCGGGCTGCCAGTGGTCATTCCGAATTTGGCGGCGTGCGGCCGCCTGTGCGGTTGAACCAGACCCCTGCTGGCACCGCGAGCGCTGGGACCTTCCCGGACACGCCGGGTGAAACGGCGGATGCCGATGCCTGGCGGACAATCTCCTGGCTGGGGCTCAGGCACAGCTTCAGCACGATCGAGACGACCCCCTGTCCAGATATGGATATGCCTCGTCCGGCCGAGTGTAACTGAAGGCTCTCTCTTCTGTCTGGAACAAAACCGTGGTCCTGCGGATTAAATTGACAGGTTACAGGGAGTAAAAGACATGGCCAGAGAAAATGCCAGCTATCTCCACGGTCGGGACGCTCCGAAAAGGGAGACGGCAACCCGGGCGCGGCAGGGGTCCAGAGGACGGCCGGTTCTTGTCATTCTGATCGTCAGCTTTCTTCTCGCGCTGGTCGTCTGGGCGGTTGTTGAATATTCGGTTTTTGAGCCGGATGAAAACCGTCCGCAAAGCACGCAGACCGAGACCGCCCCTGTGCCGCAGCAGCCTTCCGGCTCCGGAACCTTCGACAACAACCCTGCAAATGGCCGTGTAGCGCCGCCCGCTTCCACCGACACAAACCCCTCGCGGCAGGACTCGACGGGGGCGCCGCAAAACCCATAGCGACCATGACGTGAAATTTTTCACGACAAATGAATAGTTTGTGTGGAACCAGATTGGCCCCGATTTCATTTCACCCAAAGTGACAGGAATCGGGGGTTTCATTCATGGCAGTCACCGTCACTGCAGTTGTTCTCACGCTGATCGGCCTTGCGCTGTTTGGTTTCGGCTCCCAGCTGGTAATGCTGGGCGGCAGTTTTTATTATGTCCTTTCCGGATTGGCCTTCCTGTTGACGGCCATTCTGCTGTTCAAGCGCAATCGCGCCGCACTCCATGTCTACGCTGTCTTCATTGTCGCGACGCTCGCCTGGGCCGTCTGGGAAGTCGGTTTCGACTGGTGGCAGCTTGGCCCGCGTGGCGGTCTGATCATCATGATTGGTCTGTGGCTTCTGGTCCCGTGGGTTAGAAAGCCGCTTGGTTTTGCGAGCCCGACCGGGCTGAATTATGGCCCCAATGCCTGGCCGCTTGCGCTCTCCGTTCTCGCTTCCATCGTGGTGGCGGGATATTCGATGGCGCAGGATCCGCATGACAAGCCCGGCTCATTGCCTCAGGAGACGGCGTCGGCTACGCCCGCTTATGGTGGCAATGTACCTGACGGTGACTGGCATCAATATGGCCGCACACCCTATGGCCAGCGTTATTCACCGCTGACGCAAGTTAATGTCGACAATGTCTCGCAGCTGAAGGAAGCCTGGCGTTACCAGACGGGTGACGTGAAGCTGCCTGACGATGTGGGTGAAACCACCTATCAGGTGACACCGCTCAAGGTCGGCAACACGCTTTATATCTGCACACCGCATAATTGGGCGATTGCCATCGATGCGGCAACCGGCAAGGAAAAGTGGAAATACGATCCGAATGTCGGTCTCAATCCGGACCGCCAGCACCAGACGTGCCGCGGCGTTTCCTATTATGCTGAACCGAATGCGGCTCAAGGCACGGCATGCGCCGAGCGTGTCTACCTGCCGACCTCGGATGCGCGGCTGATTGCGCTTGATGCTGCGACCGGTCAGGTTTGCACCTCATTTGCCGATCAAGGTGTTCTGCATCTCGAACAGGGCATGAAATACAATCCCGCCGGTTATTATTATTCGACCTCGCCGCCCGTTATCGCGGCGGGCAAGATCATCATCGGCGGCGCGGTGAACGACAACTATTCCACACAGGAACAGTCCGGCGTCATCCGTGCATTCGATGTGAATAGCGGTGCCCTGATCTGGAACTGGGATTCCGGTAATCCGGAAAAGACAGAGCCGATTGCGGCGGGCGAGACCTATACCACCAACTCGCCGAACAGCTGGTCGGTGCTGAGCTATGACGAAGGCCTCGGCCTGGTTTATGTCCCGCTCGGCAATCAGGTGCCGGACCAGCTCGGCATGGGCCGCAGCGAGAATGTGGAGAAATATTCCTCCTCCATTGTCGCGCTCGATATCAACACGGGCAAGGACCGCTGGGTGCGCCAGACGGTCCATCACGATCTCTGGGACATGGATGTTCCGGCCCAGCCTGTGCTGCTCGACATCACCAAGGACGGCCAGAGCGTGCCGGCCCTTGTCGGTCCAACCAAACAGGGCGACATCTATGTGCTCGACCGGCGCACCGGCGAACCGCTTCTGCCGATTACGGAAGAACCGGCACCGGGCGGTGCGATCCCCGAAGACTTCACGTCTCCGACGCAGCCGACCACGGCCTTGTCTTTCAAGCCGGAGCCGCTGAAGGAAAAGGACATGTGGGGCGTCTCCATGTTCGACCAGCTCGCCTGCCGCATCCGCTTCCATCAGCTGAACTACAAGGGCCGTTATACACCGCCCTCGCTTAATGGCTCGATCATCTATCCGGGCAATTTCGGAACGTTCAACTGGGGCAGCGTGGCGGTGGATCCCGAGCGGCAGGTCATGTTCGGCATGCCGACATATCTTGCCTTCACCTCCAAGCTCGTCCCGCGCGATCAGATCCCGCCGAAGGGTCAGGACGAAAAGGGCAGTGAACAGGGCTTGAACCGCAATGATGGCGCGCCCTATGGCGTGTTCATGGGGCCGTTCCTCGGTCCGTTGCAAATCCCCTGCCAGGCGCCGCCATGGGGTTATGTCGCGGGAGCCGATCTGCGCACCGGCGATATCGCCTACAAGCACAAGAACGGCACGGTTTATGACATGACGCCGCTTCCGCTGCCCTTCAAGGTGGGCGTGCCGGGCATTGGCGGGCCGATGATCACCAAGGGCGGCGTCGCCTTCCTCGGTGCGGCCGTCGACAACTATCTGCGCGCCTATGACCTCACCACGGGTAAACAGCTCTGGGAAGCGCGTCTGCCGGCCGGTGGTCAGGCAACGCCCATGACCTATGCGCTGGAAGGCGGCAAGCAATATGTCGTGATGGTTGCCGGTGGCCATGGTTCCGTCGGCACCAAGCCGGGCGACTATGTGATCGCTTATACACTGCCGTAAAACGCGACAGCTTCAGATAAATGAAAAACCGGAATGGGAGACCATTCCGGTTTTTGCTTGTGCGGTCGAAGAGGTGATCACGCCGCCTTTTTCTGTGCCGCAGCATTGATCGAGGTTTTGGCGAGCGATGTCAGCGCATCGTCGGTCTTGCTTTCTTCCTTGAGTGTGGCATCCAGCAACGAAACCGCCTTGGTGTGGCCAAGCTTTTCCGCCCAGGCTTTCAGCGTGCCGTAACGGGCGATTTCATAATGCTCGACGGCCTGGGCCGACGAAATGAGACCGGCATCGAGCGCCGCAGTCCCCTTGAAATCATCGATGATCTCCTCGCCTTCGGCGATGATACCCTGGATTGCTTCGCAGGTCTTGCCCTGCGCCCGCTTGCCGATGATTTCGAATACTTCCTGCAGGCGCTCCACATGACCCTGCGTCTCTTCCTTGTGCTTTTCAAAGGCCTGTTTCAGCTTCGGGTCGGTCGCTGCCCGGGCCATCTTCGGCAGGGCTTTCAGGATCTGCCTTTCGGCGTAATAGATATCCTTCAGCGTGTCGTAAAACAGGTCGTCGAGTTTCTTCTCGGCCATTGTTCCTTCTCCCATGATGTGAAAATGCATGATGTGCGCCATGCGCACGGGAGACAAACCTTTCGTTGCCGCTATGGTTCCGGCTCCGTTGTGCGCAACGTTTATATTGCCACGTGGAACCAACCCGCCTTCCCGAACTTACTGTGTTGAAATTTCGGGAGGAGACGCAACAGTGCCCCAGAGCCTTGCAGAAGAATTTTCCATGAATGTTTCCATGCCTTTCGAGGTGCTGCTGGTGCGCGTGTTCGGCGCCGTCATTCTGTGCGGCCTGATCGGTCTGGAGCGGGAATTTCACAAGAACACCGCCGGTCTGCGCACCAACATGCTGATCGGTCTTGCCGCTGTCACCTTCTGTGTCATCACCATCCACATGATGGAAACCATGGCGGAAGGCCATGAGGCGGCGCGGCTCGATCCCATCCGGCTGGTGGAAGCCGTGACGGCCGGCATTGCCTTTCTCGCGGCAGGCGTGGTCGTTTATACTAAGGGTGATGTCAAAGGCCTGACGACGGGGGCGAGCATGTGGCTTTCGGCAGCGATTGGCCTCTCTGCCGGCCTCGGCATGTGGCCGCTCGCGCTGCTTGCCTCTGGCGTCGGCATCATCGTTCTCTGGACGCTTCGCCGCATGCAGGTGGCCGCCGGTATCAAGGACGAATGAGCGGGCATCAGCCCAAACGGAAAAGATCGGCGTCGGGGTCCGTGCCGCCATTGATGGCGGCAGCCACGATCTCGGCGGCGATCTGGCTGAAGGTGATGCCGTTGCCGCCGAAGCCCATGACGGCATAGACATTCTTCATGCCGGGAACCGCGCCTATCAGCGGCAGGCCGGTGGTGGTGGTGCCAAACGCCGCCGCCCAGCGATATTCCGGTTCGCCGATATCGACACCGAGCAGTTTTTCGATCTTGCTGCGGATAATCTTTGTTTTGGTGGCAAGTTTGCGCTCCGACTGGAAGGAGGTGGGACTTTCCTCATCCTCGCCGCCGGCAATCATGCGTCCGTTCCGATCGGTGCGCAGATAGAGATAGGGGTCGGAAGCCTCCCAGACGATGTGCTTCTCCAGCCAGTCTGGCAGCTCAAGTCCTTTCCTGCTCGCCAGGGCCCAGGTGGAAATGATCTGGTGTTTCGGGCTTTCCAGCATTTTCAGGAATTGATATCCGGTGCAGAAGACGACATTGCGGGCGGACAGGATTTTGCCTTCAGCGGTGGCGAGGACCACCTCGTCGCCGAGATTTCTAAGATCGGTGATTTCAAGCTGCGAGACGATTTCAGCGCCTGCACCCGCCGTGTGGCGCAACAGGCCCGCTGTCAACTGCGCGGGGTTGGCGGAGGCCGAGATGTCGCTGAGAATGGCGGCGGTCCTTTCCAGGCCATATTGTTCTTTCAGTTCCGCAGCATTGAGGAACTTGGCCTTGATGCCAGCCTCCTCGCGCGCAGCCGCTTCCGCCTTCAGCGCGCGTGAACCCATTTCATCTCCGGCGAGGTAAAGCGCCTGCTTGCGCGCCATGCCACAGGAGATGTCGAGCGAAGTGACGATTTCCTCGAGACGCAAGACGGCGCGGGCCGAGCGCTGCCATGCCCTATCGGCGGCATCTTTGCCGATCATCTTTCTCAGTTCCGTCAGCGGTGTGTCTATCTCGTGCTGTATCATCGCGGTGCTGGCCACGCTGCTGCCCATCACCGGTTCGCTTTTGTCGATAACCAGCATGGATTGTCCAGGGCGATGCAGCGCGTGAGACACCAGCGCACCGCTGATGCCGGCGCCGATGACGATCGTGTCGTAACGGTCGGCTTTTGGCGTCGTTCCGCTGCGGATGCCGATGCGTGGGCTATCGGCCCAGACCGGCTTTGAATCCCTGAGATCGCGTTCTTTCGTCAGTTTGGATGTCGGCATGAAATAGTCCTGAGAGGTCTTACGGCTCGGTATAGCCGGAGACGTTGAGATTGAGTGTGCCGCGGCGGGGGTCGTTGCGGAAGAAAAGCGTGCCGGCATCCTTTGATTCCGAAGCGACATAATCGAATGTCACATCAGCGCTTTCCTGCATCGTGCCGTCTTGCTGCAGGTCGCCGCGCACCTGCACCTGTGCCGCCGTCGTCATCGAGAGATTGCGGATATCGAACTTGACGCGGTACTGACCGGACTGCTCCTCCACGCTGGTGACGGCAATTTCGAAACGGGCATCCTCCGGCTGGTAACGATAGATGTCATGGGCGATCCAGCCGAGCATGGCCGCAACGAGAAGCGTGCAGATCGCGCCTGTCACCCATTCTATCCAATGGGGATCGGAACTTTCGGTATGTTTGTTGCCCTTCGATATCGTCATCTTGTCCTCACAGGATCAATCGGGCGGAGGCCGCGCCGATCGAAGCCGGAACGCCGAGAATGACGGCGGCGCTCATGATCTGCGACAGCGAGGTATGGTCGAGACGCTCGAAGGTCCAGAGCGTGTAGATGCTGATGGCGATGGCGATGACATAGCCCGGCAGGGTGAAGCGGATGAAGGATTGCCACCATTGCTGCCCTTCGTGCAGCTGGTGAGAGCCCTTGAAATGGAGCGCATAGACGAAGCCGTGCATGATGGCGACCGACAGCAGGCAAAGCGCCAGAATATGATAGGGCGTCACCTTGTAGGCGATCAGGATCATCTCTTCCGTAGGCGCGACATTGAGGTTCAGAAAGAGCGCGCCGACCATCATCATGAACAGCTCGTGCGGATAACCGGTCTTGCCGGAATATTCGCCTTCTTCCTCGTCCTGTGCGTCGGAATGCTGGCCGAGCTGACTGCGGCCGAGCAGCGCGCCGATGCTCGCTGGCACGGATTGCAGCGCAATCTTGGTGATGATGGTGGAGACGGTGATCTGGTCGTTCAGGATACCGAACAGCAACAGCACAGCGGCGCTGACGGCTATGCCCAGCCCATAGGCCGTGATCGCGTCGCGCAGCGCCTGGCCCCAGGAATGAATATTCTCAAAGCCGATGCGCCGGGCGAGAAGCAGCAGCAGCGGCAGGTTGAGAATGCAAAGCAGCAGCAGCCGCCAGGGATTGATGTAAAGACCGAGGAACCACATTTCCATGGTCATCAGCATGGGCAGGGCAAACAGGAGGGCACCCGCCGTGCCGCGTGCCAGACCGGTCAGAAACTGTCTGACCTCATCGTCAACGGTGTCTTTTCGATTGATCGCTGCCGCCATGCCGCCCCTCACATGGGGGAATAACGCAATGGTGTTTTCCCGGTTCCGCCGGTTTATTTGGCGGGATCGATAAGGGCGATACCGAATTCCCGACGATAGCTGCGCCGCAATTCCGCGGGTGTTTCGCGGATGACCACTTCCAGGGTTGGTCGCACCACGCCCTTCAGAAAATGGCCGCCTTTGGTGGATCCATCCGCAAAGCCCAGAACCACATGCAGATGCGGATTGGGGTCATCGTTTTCATCAAGGGTAATATCGCCGAGCAGGCTCAGAACCTCGCTCTGCTGGGTGACCGGTATTTCCTGGTACGCCCGCGTCGAAAGATCGAAAAAGGCGAGGGTTGCCGTTGCAAAGGCACCGATCGCCGTCACTGACGCAGCGTTGATGTTTTCCGCGCCCGCAAAACGGCGAATGGCATCGAAGGCTTCTTCCTCCGGCTCGACGATGAGAATGAAGGTGCGCTCCGCGCCGCTGGCCAGCAATCTGCTTTTCATGGATGTCTCCCAATAAGAGTGCCGCCGGAGACCGGCGGCACGGATTGTACGGTCCTTAGGCGGCGCGGCGCTCGTGGCGGCCTTCCTCGACCTCTTCGACGATTTTCGCAACGAAGGCATCGAGGTCTTCGGGACTGCGGGAGGTGATGATGCCCTTGTCCGTCACCACCTTTTCGTCCTTCCAGTTGGCGCCGGCATTTTTCAGGTCTGTCTTTATCGACCAGTAGGAGGTGGCGTCACGACCGCGCAGGGCATCCGCTTCCACCAGAAGCCAGGGCGCATGGCAGATGGCGGCCACCACCTTGCCGGATTTGACGAAATCGCGCACCACGCGCATCGCATCCTCATCATGGCGCAGAATATCCGGGTTTATCTGGCCGCCCGGAAGAACCAGCGCGTCGAAATCATCCGATTTGACGTTTTTGGCGGAAAGATCCACCGCGATGCTGTCACCCCAGTTCTTTTTATCCCAGCTCTTGATTTCGCCTGTTTTGATCGAGGCGATCTTTACATCGGCACCCTTTGCCTTCAGCTGATCGTAGGGCACCCTGAGTTCCGAGCGCTCATAGCCGTCAGTTGCGAGAATGACGATTTTTGCAGCGTTGATTGAAGTCATATCTGTCTCCTTCTGTGTTCAGTCGTCCTTGTCCGAATTCACGGAGGGGAGGAAAAATTCCACGTCCTTGCGGCGTTCGGCCTCGAGATTTTCGATGTGCGTTTGCCAGAATGCCTCGGCGTCTGCCGGTTCCTGCTCCCATTGGCGCACGAAGGTCTTGTTGTCGTCGATCATTACCTGGCGTGTGCCGCCGAGCCGCAGGTACTCTTCCGCAAGTTTGCGCGTTTCGGTCTTTTCCATGTCGCAGCTCCTTGTGCGCGGAAATTGGGGACGGAGAGGCGCCGGATGGGTAAGAAGCTCGACTGCCGTTTCGTTGGCCACCGGGAGAAAACGGAAAAATCCCGATGTTCTTCGGCACCATCACGTCCGTTTGACACGGCGGCCCTCCTGCCGGAACAACGTGAGCTTTCCGGTATGGTTCCGCAGTTTTTCTGGCGGCGTCTTTGCCGGGGGCAAATGTATCGCGCGCAATTTTTACCGGAACAAACGGGCAAGTCGCGCTGTTTTACACCCGATGCAGGGGAGGCAGCATGGCAGCCAGACAGAGCGACGGCGAACAGTACGGTCACAACGAAAACAAGGGTTTCTGGTCGATTGACTTCGGCAATTCGCCCGTCATCGGCACGGCCATTCATGACGGCCATTTCATTCGCCCGGAAATGGCCGGGCTGATGGCTCTTTCAGCCGAACAACGGCTGCGCGAGGAAGATCCCTTCACCGGCGAGATGATCTCGGGCCTGACCAATCGTCTCGTCGTTCATCACTCTCGCTTCGAAATCGATCTCAATCGTGCGGCCGATCAGGCGATATACCTGACGCCCGAGCAATCCTGGGGGCTTGAGGTCTGGAAAGAGGAACCGGCAGAGGAGGCGCTTCGGCAATCACTCGATTTCCACGCCGATTATTATGCAATGCTGGAGGCGGCTCTTTCTGCGGTGGAGCGGCGGCATGGCGCCTTTGTGGTGCTGGACGTGCATAGCTATAATCATCGCCGACAGGGCGCTGCTGCGCCTGCAACGGCGCAGGCGGAAGCGCCCGATATCAATATCGGTACATTTTCCATGGATCGCAGCCGCTGGAGCGATGTGGTCAGTGCTGTCGGTCATCATTTCGCGTCAGCGACTATCGGTGGTCGACGCCTTGATGTTCGCGAGAATGTGGCGTTTCAGGGCAAAGGGGAGCAGACCCGCTTCATCCATGAACGATTTGCCGAAAACGGCTGCGCGATCGCAATCGAGTTCAAGAAATTCTTCATGGATGAATGGACGGGAAGGCCGGACACACGCGTGATATCGGATATCCGTGATACAATCGCTGCCCTTCAACCTGTTCTTGAAAAATGCCTGGGGTCGCGGTGATGAGCGTTTCCTCCGCCCGCAGCGAGCCTTCCCCCATCGCCGACCTGGTGGATGATGTCGTCTCCTGCCTGGAGGCCGGCAAGGCTATCCGCCGTGATGTCGGAAAAGACGGCAGGTTGCACATCGACCGGCCGCTGCCGTTCCTCTGCCTGCATCTGACGGGGGGTACGAAAGATCTAGCCGCGCGCGATATAGCCGCCGCCCATGCATCCTATCTCATCGCTTCGACCATTCAGGAGGCCGCACCGCTGATCGAGGCCGTGGGCGCCGCCATGCTGCAGCGTTTCGGCGCCTTCATCGTCCTCGATATCGGTGAACTGGAACACGATATTCTGCTGGCCGACGATTCCCCCTTTCTGCCGCATTATGAGGTTTCCGTTTCAGCGACTTCAGAACCGGAAACGCAGAAAGCCCGCAGGGTCTTCATCAAGGCGGTCTGTGATGCCGAGGTGCGTTTTCGCACGCCGCGTATCACCCGGCCGGAACCGGAATCCGATCCGATCCTCAGGTTTCAGAATGCCGGTCTGGATTTTCCCTGCATCAGCGTGCGCTTCGCGCCGATCTATCGACAGCCGGAATCCGGTGCCGATTATCCCGGTCTGCGCGAAACGATGATTGCCGATCTTTTCGATGCGGGTCTGCAGGCTTTCTCGTCATTTTCCACCGGTATGGATGCGCTGAAGGTCACCAGCCACCGGGCGCTTGGCCGCAAGGCCTTTGTTGATGCCGTCCGGCGGGCCGACCGCTCGGTGGATGAGATCGTTTCATCCTTCGATTTTCTTCTATCCGTCACGCCGATCAATGCCCGCCGGGCGTTTGAGGAGTTTCGCGACGGCAGCTTTCAATTTGCGCCACGCCTGCTTTACCGGCCGCTCGGCGTTGATGTCGAGGAGCAGAAACGCAAGCTGTATTCCGTCGTCTTCGATCATCTGGAAGATCCGGTGCTCTATCATCTCTACCGGGAGAAACAGCAGGAGATCGACCTGCAGCTGACGATGCTTGCGAACCTGCATCATCGCACCTTCACCGATTTTTCACGTGCCTTGTACGGTGCGGTCGAACCGGCGCTCCTGACGTTGGCGCTTCGTGTGCTTGAGGATTGCCCGCGCAGGCAGGAGAGCGGCGAAATCGCCATGGTGGATTGTTACGCGGTCGCCAGGAAATCGCGCGAGATGGTCGAGACCTATCTGGCGGAGGAACCGGAATTCAAGGCTCGCGTCGAAATCCGCGACGACCTGCCGCCCGGACTGATGGTGACGGGCGAGAAGCTTTTGATCTCCCGCCACACCGTCATGGAACAGCGCCGTGTCGAGGCGCTGCTGTCGCATGAGATCGGCGTGCATCTTCTCACCTATTTCAACGGCTCGTTTCAGGGGCTCAGGCTCTTCCGCACCGGCCTTTCCGGTTATGAAGGCGTGCAGGAGGGGCTGGCGGTGCTGGCGGAACATCTGGCCGGTGGCATGACGCGTGAGCGCCTGCGGCTGATTGCCGGCCGCGTCGTCGGCTGCGCCGCCATGCTTGATGGCGCGACATTCGTTGAGACCTTCCGCATCATGACCCGTGAGCACGGTTTCGATGAGGCCGGCGCCTTCAACATGGTGCTGCGCATCTACCGTGGTGGCGGCCTGTCGAAGGATGCGATTTATCTGCGCGGGCTGGCCGAGGTGCTGGAGCATCTGCGCAAGGGCGGGGCGCTTGATCCGTTCTGGATGGGCAAGATCGCCGCTCAACATTTCCCGGTCATGCAGGAACTGGCCCTGCGCGGCCTTTTGCGTCCGCCGGGTGTCAGACCTGTATTTCTGTTGCCCGCCAAGGCCAATGAGCGGCTGGAAAAAATACGGGCGGGATTATCCATTGCCGAACTGGCAACATTATAGGAGGGGCTTCATGCGTATCGCATTTTTCGTCAATTCCATTGAAACCGAAGGGCCGAACTACGCAACCGGCCTGCTGGCCATGGCCGCACTCAATCGTGGCCACGAGGTGGTCTATCTGACACCTGGGGATTTTACCCTGCGTTCAGATGACAGCCTGACCATTCACGCCACCGTGCTGCCGAAGACGAAATACAAGAAATCGGAAGGTTTTCACGCGGCACTTCAGGATAAGGCGCTGGAGCGGCGGACGATGGATGTGGAAGAAATCGATGCGCTGATGCTGCGCAACGACCCCTCGCTCGACCAGACGACGCGGCCATGGGCGGTGCATGCCGGCATCCTGTTCGGGCGGCTTGCCGAACAGCGCGGTGTTGTGGTGCTGAACGATCCCGAAGGTCTGGCGCTGGCGCAGAACAAGCTCTATTTCCAGAGCTTTCCCGAAATCGTCCGCCCGACCACGATCATTTCGCGCAATGTCGAGGAAATCCGCGCCTTTGCCGATGCGCATCCCAAGGGCGTCATCGTCAAGCCGTTGCAGGGCTCCGGCGGCAAGAATGTCTTCAAGATCGGCTCCAGCAAGGAAACCAATCTCAACCAGATTTTCGAGGCAGTCAGCCTTGAGGGTTATCTGATCGCGCAGGCCTATCTGCCGGCTGCGAAGGACGGCGATATCCGCTTCTTCATGATGAATGGCCGGCCGTTGATGCGGGACGGCAAATATGCCGCACTCCGCCGTGTGCCGGCGAAAGGTGACCTGCGCTCCAACATTCACGCCCATGGCACGGCAGAAGCGGTGAAGGTAACGGACGACATCGTGGCGCTTGCCGAAATGATGCGGCCGAAGCTTGTGGAGGACGGCATGTTCCTCGTGGGGCTTGATATCGTTGGTGATAAGATACTGGAAGTGAATGTGTTTTCACCGGGTGGCTTATCGAATATCCTTGAACTCACCAATGTCGATTTCAGCGATACGATCATCGACGCGGTAGAAACCAAAGTCTCCATGCAAGCCGCATCGGGTGGCGCCCTCTCCAACCGGTTGCTCGCGACGCTCTGAACTACTCCCGCAGCTCGGCTGATTGCATCTGCCGATACCAGGCGACGAGGGCCTTGATGCCCTCCTCGACCGGGGTCTGTGGCACGTAACCGGTCAATGCCCTCAAAAGATCGGGTGAGGCAAAGGTGCGGGGAACGTCGCCCTGCTGCATCGGCAGCATGTTGCGGATTGCTGGCTTGCCGACTGCCTTTTCGATCGTTTCGACGAAATGCATCAGCTCCACCGGCTGGCCGCCGCCAATATTGACGACGCGGAAGGGCGCGTGGTGCGAGAGCGTGTCGGTGACGCCTTCCTGCGTGACGCGGTTTTCCTCGGAAGGGATGACCGTGCTCAACCGGACGATGCCCTCCACCAGATCGTCGATATAGGTGAAGTCGCGGCTCATATTGCCTTGGCCGTAAATGTCGATCGGCCGGCCGTTGGAAACCGCGTCGACGAATTTGATCGGCGCCATGTCCGGCCGTCCCCACGGGCCGTAGACCGTGAAGAAGCGGAAGGCGGTGGTGGGCAGCTTGTGTAGATGGGCATAGCTGTGCGCCATCAGCTCCATCGATTTTTTGGTGGCCGCATAAAGCGTCATCGGCTCGTCGGCCTTGTCGCTCTCCGCGAAGGGGATTTTTTCGTTGGCGCCATAGATGGAGGAGGTAGACGCCAGCATCAGGTGTTTGACCTGCAGGCTCCTGGCAAGCTCCAGCATGTTGAAAGAGCCGATGAGATTGGAATCGATATAGGCGCGCGGATTTTCAAGGCTGTAACGAACGCCGGCCTGTGCAGCGAGATGGATGATGATCTCCGGCTCTGCGGCCTCTGCCGCGCGCTTCAGCGCATCGGTATCTTCCAGCATGCCGATTTGCGCCCGGAAGCCGTTGGAGCGGGAAAGAATGGCGTGGCGTTTTTCTTTCAGGCTGACATCGTAATATTGCGTCATGCCGTCGAAGCCGGTCACGAAATGGCCGGCATCCAGCAGCCGCTTTGCCACGTAAAATCCGATGAAGCCTGCCGTGCCGGTAACCAGATAACGCATGATGACTATATCCCGAATCTGTTGGTGCGTTTGCGGTTAAACCGAAACGCGAAAATTGGTTCAGTGAAATTCCAGACGATAAACCGCTAGAGTTCCCTGTCGGAGCCGCCCTCATGTGGGCGGCCGACGGCAGCATAGATGAAGCCATGCGCGGCGACCTCATCCGTGCGGTAAATATTGCGCAGGTCCACCAGAACAGGGTTTTTCATGATCGCCTTCAGGCGCGGCAGATCAAGCGCGCGGAACTGGTTCCATTCCGTCACAATCACCACGGCATCGGCATCTTCCGCCGCCTCGTAGGGACCCGTCGCATAGTCGATATCCTCCATCAGATGGCGGGCATTCGCCATGCCTTCAGGATCGTAACCGACCACTTTCGCTCCACCGTCCTGCAGGGTCTGGATGATGGCGATTGCCGGGCTGTCGCGCATGTCGTCGGTATTCGGCTTGAACGTCAGGCCAAGCACGGCGATTTTCTTGCCGCGCACGTCGCCGCCCACGGCGTTGATGACCTTGCGGCCCATGGCACGCTTGCGGTTGTCGTTGATGGCGATGGTGGTTTCGATCAGCCGCACCGGAGCGTCATAATCCTGCGCGGTCTTGGCAAGCGCCAGCGTGTCCTTCGGGAAACAGGAGCCGCCATAACCGGGGCCGGCATGCAGGAATTTCGGGCCGATGCGGCCATCGAGACCAATGCCGCGCGACACGTCCTGCACATTGGCGCCGACCTTTTCGCACAGGTCAGCCATTTCGTTGATGAAGGTGATCTTCATCGCCAGAAAAGCGTTGGCGGCGTATTTGATGAGTTCCGAGGCGCGCCGCGTGGTAAACAGCAGCGGCGACTGGTTGAGGTAGAGCGGACGGTAAACCTCCGTCATGACAGGACGGGCGCGCTCGTCCGAAAGGCCGACGACGATACGGTCCGGCCGCTTGAAATCCTCGATGGCGGCACCTTCGCGCAGGAATTCCGGGTTGGACACCACGGCGAAATCGGCGGAAGGGTTTTCCTCGCGAATGATGCGCTCCACCTCATCGCCGGTGCCGACCGGAACGGTCGATTTGGTGACGATGACGGTGAAACCGTCGAGCGCATGGGCGATCTCTTTTGCCGCCGCATAGACATAACCAAGATCGGCATGGCCATCGCCGCGCCGCGAGGGCGTGCCGACCGCGATGAAGACGACCTCGGCATTGGCGACGGCAGCGGTTAGATCGGTGGTGAAGCTCAACCGGCCGGCCCGGGCGTTGTTGGCGACAATCGTCTCCAGACCCGGTTCAAAGATCGGAATATGGCCTTTTTTCAGGGCCTCGATCTTCTCCGGCATCTTGTCGACGCAGACCACATCGTGACCGAAATCTGCAAAACACGCGCCGGACACGAGGCCGACATAACCCGAACCGATCATCACAATCCGCATTCTTTTTCCTTTCGGTTAGCGAGGCCATGTTAACGCGGCAATACCAGCCGGGGAAATCGGCGGGTGAAAATCACACGATAATATTTAGCCGCCTTCACGCCCGTCGCCAAGCGCCACGATGAACATCGGCTAACCTCTTTCCATGACGGTGATGTGATGGCGGCGGCGGGACAAATTTGCCGCACCTTGCAGCCATTTGCACCGGTCGTGTTCAATCGTGTCATTTTGCGGTTTTTCCGGCTTGCACTCATAGGTAGCCGGGTCTAGCCATAGGGGTGAGGATCAAATCTGCCAGACTGTCTGTCCCTCAAAGGGGCGTCCGGGTCGCGTTTCACGCGGCCGGGAGAAGCTTTGCGTTGCGGTCGGTGTTCGGGGACGTTCAAATGCAAAAGGGTTTTCTGCTCGGTCTGTTCGCTTATGCGACCTTTTCCATGGGCGATGCCACCATCAAGTCGCTGGGATCACAGATCAGCGTTTTCGAAATTGGCTTTTTCAGCATCCTCTTCTCAGGCATCTTCATCTTCTTCAGCAAACCGCGTGAGGAAAGGTGGCGTGAATTCTGGCGCATGAGCCGACCATTCGCCGTGCATGGGCGCGCGATTTCCGGTCTCTTCGCCGGCATTTTCGGCATCTATGCCTTCACCACCATTCCGCTGGCGGAAGCCTATGCACTGATCTTTCTGTCGCCGCTTTTCGTAACCGTCCTTTCCGCCGTGGTGCTGAAGGAAAATATCGGCCCTTGGCGCTGGGCAGCGGTTCTGGCCGGCATTGTCGGAGTTATTCTCGTGGTGCGGCCGGGTTTCAAGACGCTGGAACTCGGGCATATCGCCGCCATCGGTGTGGCCTTCCTGGCGGCGATGACCATCGTTTTGCTGCGCTCGCTTGCGGGCAAGGAAAAGCGCACCTCGATCATGGGTGTGCTGTTGATTTACGGCCTGACTTTTAATGGCATCGCTTCCATTCCCGATTTCGTCATGCCCAACCTGCACCAGCTTCTGGCCTTCGCCTTCATCGGCCTTTGCACGGCGACGGGACAGATCACCCTTCTGGTTGCGACCCGCATTGCGCCGGCGAGCCAGATTGCGCCCTCGCATTATTCGCAGATCCTCTGGGCGGTGGCGATCGGCATGACCTTCTTTCACGAATACCCCGATGCCATCGCGGTGCTGGGTCTGGCTGTCATCGCCGCATCGGGGTTGCTCACGATGATCCGCGAAAAGGTAAGGCTCGGCACCGTGCGCTGGAACCCGTTTTTCCGCAATCGTCTTTGAGCGCATCTGCCGATCGGAAACAGTGCGTCAACCGAAGCGTGGCTTGTGACGCGGTGGCGACCCGGCCCATAAGGTTTTCATCTTTAGATGAACAGGGAGCCGCAAATGCTCGTGGATGGAAAATGGACCGCCGAATGGCATCCGGTGCAGGCAACCGACAAGAAGGGCGGCTTCGTTCGCCAGACCTCCGGTTTCCGCAACTGGGTAACGCCTGATGGTTCGGCAGGGCCAACGGGCGAGGGCGGTTTTGCGGCCGAGGCCGGTCGCTACCACCTCTATGTCGCGCTGATCTGCCCCTGGGCATCGCGAACGCTGATCGGCCGCAAGCTCAAGAAGCTTGAAGAGGTGATTTCCGTTTCCGTTGTCGAGCCGGCGCTTTCCGACGAGGGCTGGAAATTCGGCGACTATCCGGGTTCGGATCGGGACACGCTGAACGGTTTCACTCACGTGCATGAGGCCTATACCAGCGCCGACCCGCATTACACCGGCCGTGCCACCGTGCCAGTACTTTGGGACAGGAAGACAAAAACCATCGTCAACAATGAATCCGCCGATATTCTGCGCATGCTGAATTCCGGTTTCGGTGATCTCGCCGATAATGCGATTGACCTTTATCCGGAGGCGCTGCGCGATGGGATCGACGCTCTCAACGAGCATATCTATCTGCGTCTCAATAACGGCGTTTACAGAACCGGTTTTGCAACGACGCAAGTTGCCTATGAGGAAGCCTTCGCCGACGTCTTCGCGACGCTCGATGAGCTTGAGACGCGGTTGGTAACGGGTGGGCCTTTCCTGTTCGGTGATCTTCTGACCGAAACGGATGTCCGGCTTTTCGTGACGCTGGTTCGTTTCGATGCCGCCTATTACGGCCTGTTCAAATGCAATCTTCGTCGCGTCGCCGATTATCCTGCGCTGCAGGCCTATATGATGCGGGTGCTGAACGTTCCCGGCGTGCGCGACACGGTCAATATCGACCATATCAAGCGCGGTTATTATTCCATCAAGGCGCTCAATCCGACCCGCATCGTGCCGGTCGGTCCCGACCTTCCGGGCCTTGATGAGGTTTCCCTCCCGTCCTCGAAGTGACCGGATAACGGACTAGACCGGCTTGCCGACCTGATCGAGCAGCCAGACCTGAAAAGCGCGGGCAAGCGCATTGTCCTGCCGTCCTTCCGGCAGGGCGACGTAATAGCTCTTGTCGGTCTGCAAGGGGATGTCGAAGACGATTTCGAGGCGGCCGGAGGCAAGTTCCGCCTCGATGAGATATTTCGGCAGGAGGGCGAAACCGATGCCGCTTGCGGCGGCTTCTATGATCATCGAGAACTGGTCGAAACGGCTGCCATGATAGGCATTATCCGCCGTCACCCCGTTCATCTCCAGCCATTCCGTCCACAGTTTCGGCCGCGTCGTCACATGCAGCAATGACTGTCCGGCCAAATCCTGCGCCCGGTTCACGGCGGTACGGCGGAGCAGGGCGGGGCTCGCGACCGGCACGATCACCTCGTTGCATAAGAACGTGCAGGTTCCATGCGCCCAGACCGGCTGGCCATAATGAATGGCGAGATCGAACCCTTCCTCATCGAAATCGAAGGGATGCGAGCGCGAGCCGATCGTGATCGCCATATCGGGATTGGCCTCGATGAAGCGGGAGAGGCGCGGCATCAGCCAGCGGCTGCCAAAGGTTGGTAACGTTGCGACGGACAGGGAGGCGTGCGATGTCCCGGCCGAGACCGCACGCACCATCAGCTGTTCGGATTGCTGCAACAGGCGCCGCACATCGGGCAGGAATTTGCGCCCCGCCTCCGAAAGCACGACACGCCTGCGGATGCGCTCGAAAAGCTGCATTCCGGTCTGTGCTTCCAGTTCGCCGATCTGCCGGCTCACCGCGCTTTGTGTGAGGTTGAGTTCTTCCGCGGCGCGGGTAAAATTGCCGTGCCTTGCCGCGCATTCAAACGCCTGCAGGGTGACGATATCGGGGACCAGTCTTCTGCGCGGATCCATTCCATTCTCGCATCAACTTACCCGCTTTCCTCATTGGAAAAGGGTTGTTATGCCCATATATGATTACGGGAAAGAATGGAATGGTGTTTTGCCGGCTTGGCGGCACCGTTGACAAATTCGGGGAAAGAAAAGCGACGGGAGTTGAAAGCGCCGTATCAAAAACGGCCTTTCCTCCCCTTTAAGCCAAAAAGGACAATTGGACATGGATGCGACCACGAAGCTTGACGTGAAACAGGAAGCCGCCGCCCTGCTCGACAGGATGGGTGTTGCCCGCGATCTTTATACCGGCGGCAACATGGCGTCCTTCAGCCCGGTGACGGGTGAACAGGTCGCAAACCTGAAGACCGTTTCGGTCGAGGGCGTGGCAGCCGTGGTCGATAAGGCCGATGCCGCCTTCAAGCAATGGCGCAATGTGCCGGCACCCCGTCGTGGCGAGCTGGTCCGGTTGCTCGGCGAAGAGCTGCGCGCCTTCAAGACCGATCTCGGCCGTCTCGTGTCGCTGGAAGCGGGCAAGATCCCGTCTGAAGGTCTCGGCGAAGTGCAGGAAATGATCGATATCTGCGATTTCGCCGTCGGTCTTTCCCGCCAGCTTTATGGCCTCACCATCGCCACCGAACGTCCCGGCCACCGCATGATGGAGACCTGGCATCCGCTCGGTGTCGTCGGCGTCATCTCGGCCTTCAATTTCCCCGTCGCCGTCTGGTCGTGGAATGCAGCGCTTGCCATCGTCTGCGGCAATTCGGTGGTCTGGAAGCCTTCGGAAAAGACGCCGCTGACGGCGCTGGCCGTTCAGGGCATCTTCGAACGCGCTAGCGCCCGCTTCGGCGATGCGCCGGACGGTCTTTCGCAGCTGCTGATCGGTGATCGTGCCGTGGGTGAAGCATTGGTGGATAATCCCAAGGTACCGCTGGTCTCTGCCACCGGCTCCACCCGCATGGGCCGTGATGTCGGCCCGCGTCTGGCGAAGCGTTTTGCCCGCGCCATTCTGGAACTCGGCGGCAACAATGCCGGCATCGTCTGCCCTTCCGCCGATCTCGACATGGCGCTGCGCGCCATCGCCTTCGGGGCTATGGGCACGGCCGGCCAGCGCTGCACCACGCTTCGCCGTCTCTTCGTGCATGACAGCGTTTACGACCAACTCGTGCCGCGCCTGAAAAAGGCTTATGCCTCCGTCTCCGTCGGCAATCCGCTGGAAACCTCCGCGCTCGTCGGTCCGCTGGTCGACAAGGCGGCTTTTGACGGCATGCAGAAGGCGCTCGAGGCGGCGAAAGCCCATGACGGCGTGGTGAATGGCGGCGGCCGCGTGGATATTGGCGCGGCGGGTGCCTATTATGTGAAGCCCGCGCTCGTCGAAATGCCTGAACAGGTTGGCCCGGTGCTGGAAGAGACCTTCGCGCCGATCCTCTATGTCATGAAATACAGCGATCTCGATCAGGCGATAGACGCGCATAACGCCGTCGCTGCCGGTCTTTCATCGTCGATCTTCACCCGCGACATTCAGGAATCGGAACGTTTCCTGTCGTCGGAAGGCTCGGATTGCGGCATCGCCAATGTCAATATCGGCACATCGGGCGCAGAAATCGGCGGCGCTTTCGGTGGTGAGAAGGAAACCGGCGGCGGCCGTGAATCCGGTTCGGATGCGTGGAAGGCCTATATGCGCCGCGCCACCAACACGGTCAATTATTCCAAGTCGCTGCCGCTGGCGCAGGGCGTGTCCTTCGACATCGAATGACATCTGTGACCTGTCGCTCGTCCGGAGCGATGATGATCTGTGGTATTGCTTTTATCGGCGCGGATTTTTCCGCGCCGATTTGTTTTTGGCAATGATGCCGCTTAGCCGATGCTCATCAGGCTGGCATTGCCGCCGGCCGCGGTCGTATTGACGCTGACCGAGACTTCTTCGACCAGCCAATCGAGATTATAGGGCTGACTTTCGCCGGAAAACACTTCCGTGGTCGCGGCCTGCACGAGAACCAACGGGCCAGGCAGGGTGGCGATCTTTTTGTTGATCGTCACGATACGTTCCGCGTCGCCCTCGACCAAGGCGCCGGCGAAGGGACCGGATTTTGCCCAGTCATCCGCCCAGACGATGCGCGAGGTGACTGTTGCCGGCAGCCCATAGATCGATTTTTCGAGGCCGGAGGCATTGTCGATGATGGCGGTGTTTCCGGTGGCAAGCGCTGCCGCAAGCTGGCGGTAAAGCCCCTGTTCGCTTGCCGGGACCAGCAGAATCCTGCCGCGCGGATGCAGCGCATAGACATTCCGTTCACCGACGGGGCCTGCCAGCTCGGTTTCGAAGCCGAGGCCGGAAAGTGCCGCTGCCTGCCGTGCGGCTTCGGCCGCAACGGTTTCGCCGTTTTCATCCAGCCAGCGGGCAAGATCGACGGCGGCCTGATCCTGCTGGCTTGCAACCCGGTCAATCTTCGGGGCAGCCTGCGTCATGCGGCCGAGATAGAGCGGGCCGCCGGCCTTGGGGCCGGTGCCGGAAAGGCCGCGTCCACCAAAGGGCTGCACGCCGACCACCGCGCCGATGATGTTGCGGTTCACATAAAGATTGCCGGCCGCGACGCGCGACAATACATGCTGGATCGTATCATCGAGGCGTGTATGCAGGCCGAAGGTCAGGCCGTAACCGGTGGCGTTGATCTCGTCGATCAGCCGGTCGAGATTGTCGCGCTTGAAGCGGATGACATGCAGCACCGGGCCGAAAACCTCCCGCTTCAGATCGGCGAGCGTTTTCATCTCGATGATGGTCGGCGGCACGAAGGTGCCCTTGCCGGTTTCACCCGCAAGCGAAATCTGCTCGATCCGGTGGCCGAGCGAGCGCATGCCGTCAATGTGTTTTTCGATGATGTCCTTCGCCTCGGCCGTGATGACGGGGCCGACATCGACGGAAAGCTGGTCGGTGCGGCCGATGCGCAATTCATGCAGCGCGCCTTTGAGCATGGTGAGCGTGCGGTCCGCCACGTCCTCCTGCAGGCAGAGAATGCGCAGCGCCGAGCAGCGCTGGCCGGCGCTGTCGAAGGCCGATGCGATGACATCCGCGACCACCTGTTCGGCGAGCGCCGAGGAATCGACGATCATGGCGTTCTGGCCGCCGGTTTCGGCAATCAGCGGAACCGGCTGGCCGTTAGTCAGAACCCGGCCGGCAAGCTGGCCCTGGATGAGCCGGGCGACCTCTGTCGAACCGGTGAACATCACGCCCGCCGTAAGGGCAGAGCCGACAAGTGCCGCACCCGTCTTGCCGTCGCCGGGCAGAAGCTGCACGGCATCCTGCGGAACACCGGCCTCATGCAACAGGCGCACGCCCTGGGCCGCGATCAGCGGCGTTTCTTCGGCGGGCTTTGCCAGAACCGGATTGCCGGCAACCAGTGCCGCCGTCACCTGACCGATGAAGATGGCGAGCGGGAAGTTCCACGGGCTGATGCAGACGACCGGGCCAAGCGGCTTTTCGCCAGACTTGAAGTTCCTGCGGGCTTCTGCCGCATAATAACGCAGGAAGTCGATTGCCTCGCGCACCTCGGCAATGGCGTTGGGCATGGATTTTCCCGCCTCGCGCATGATGAGGCCGAGCAGGGCAGGCATTTCGGCCTGCATGGCGTCGGCGGCGCGCTCCAGGCAGGCGGCGCGTTCTTCCACCGGGGTGGAGGGCCAGCTTGAGGCCGCTGCCCGCTGCATGGCCGCTTCGACATCGGCTTCGGTTGGCTCGGTCACGTGGCCGACGATATCATTGTGGTCGCCGGGATTGAGAACCGGGCGCGTGTTGCCACCTGCCCGCGGCGCGGCAGCTTTCCATTCCGTTGCAGCGCCCGCCTTCAAGGTGCCGTTCAGTGCGGAGAGCGTCGTTTCGCTGGAAAGATCGAGGCCGGCGGAGTTTTTCCGTTCCGGGCCGAACAAGCTTTCTGGGGCGGCGATGCGGTCGTGCCTCGCGCCGGGAACGGCATAGGCCTTGACCACGGTGACCGGGTCTTCCAGCAGGGAATCCACCGGTACGGCGGGGTCGGCAATACGGTTGACGAAAGAGGAGTTCGCACCGTTTTCCAGCAGGCGGCGGACGAGATAGGCCAGCAGCGTCTCATGGGTGCCGACCGGAGCGTAGAAACGGCAGGGCCGGTCAAGCTTCTTTTTACCGACGACCTCGCTGTAAAGCGGTTCACCCATGCCATGCAGGCACTGGAACTCATAATCGCCAAGTTTGAAGTCTGGACCGGCCAAGTGGTAGATCGTCGCCATGGATTGCGCATTGTGGGTCGCAAATTGCGGGAAGACCAGGTCGCGCGCGTCGAGCAGCTTGCGGGCGCAGGCGATGTAGGAAACATCCGTGTGCACCTTGCGGGTGAAGACCGGGAAGTCTTCCAGCCCGTCCACCTGTGCACGCTTGATTTCCGCATCCCAGTAAGCGCCCTTGACGAGACGCACCATGATGCGGCGGCCCGAACGGCGGGCGAGATCGATGATATAATCCAGAACGAAGGGGCAGCGGCGGCCATAGGCCTGCACGACGAAACCGAGGCCGTTCCAGCCGGCAAGGTCCTTGTCGAGCGCCAGTTCCTCCAGAAGATCAAGCGACAGTTCCAGCCGGTCGGCTTCCTCGGCGTCGATATTGAGGCCGATATCGTATGTCTTGCTGAGCAGCATCAGCGATTTGACGCGCGGAAGAAGCTCCGCCATCACCCGCTCGGCCTGCGCGCGGGCGTAACGCGGATGCAGCGCCGAAAGCTTGATGGAAATGCCGGGGCCGCCATAGATGCCCCGTCCGGCCGAGGCCTTGCCGATGGCGTGGATGGCGTTTTCGTAGTCCTTGTAATAACGCTCCGCATCCTTGGCGGTGGTCGCGGCTTCGCCCAGCATGTCGTAGGAATATTGGAAGCCCTGCTCCTCCAGCGGCTTCGAACGCTTGATGGCTTCGCCGATCGTTTCGCCGGTCACGAATTGCTCGCCCATCATGCGCATGGCCATGTCGACGCCGCGGCGGATGACGGGTTCGCCGGCGCGGGCGATCAGCTTGGTCAGCGCCGCCGAAAGGCCGCTGTCATTGACCGTCGAGGTCAGCTTGCCGGTGATGACGAGGCCCCAGGTGGCGGCATTGACGAAGAGCGAACGCCCGCCGCCAATATGGGATTTCCAGTCGCCGCGCGCGATCTTGTCGCGGATCAGCGCATCGCGGGTGGCGGTGTCGGGAATGCGCAGCAGCGCTTCGGCAAGGCACATCAGCGCCACGCCCTCATGGCTGGAGAGCGAATATTCCTGCACCAACCCTTCGACGCCGGTGCCCTTGGTCTTGGCGCGCAGCGCCTCGATCAGCTTGCCGGCGGTGGCGCGGATGGCTTTCGTCTGCTCCGACGTCACCGTTGCCGCAGCGATCAGCGACGCCAGGCATTCTTCTTCGGGGCGGCGATAGGCAGCGGTGATCGCCTTACGCAGCATGCTCTGTTCGCGCACCGACGGCGCAAAATTCTGGAAGATACCGTTTGCCACTACACCGGCGTTGCTTGCACCATCGGCCATTCTGAAAATCCTGAAAACGCTGTTGAAGACAGATCGTCGGCGGCAGCGTGTCCTCCGCCCGCCGCTTGTCATCCTGTCGCAGACAATATCATCACTGCAGAAATTGCTATGGCCCTATTTTCGGGATAAAACAGGCAATATGCACTTATATTTTTGAGATATGGCGTTAAATCACATGGCAAATAGTCAAAAAACAGACGATCTGGATCACTTCGATCTCAAGATTCTCGAGGCGCTCAGCGAAGACGGGCGCATGTCCGTGCTGCAGCTCTCGAAAAGGGTCGGTCTTTCCAAGACGCCCTGCCAGACGCGGCTGAAGCGGCTGGTGGATGAGGGCTATATTCTCGGCTTCCGCGCCATGCTCAACCCGCAGAAGCTCGGCGTCGATCACATCGCCTTCGCTGAGGTGAAACTTTCCGATACGCGGGAAAAGGCGCTGGAGGAATTCAACACGGCGGTTCGCAAGATCAAGGAAGTCGAGGAATGCCACATGATTGCCGGCGCCTTCGATTATCTGCTCAAGGTGCGCACCAGCGACATTCGGAAGTACCGAAGGGTGCTCGGTGAAAAAATATCGAGTTTGCCATCCGTTTCCAACACCTCGACATTCGTGGTGATGCAATCGGTCAAGGAAACCGGCATCTAAAAAACGGTCACGCAAAACGGGCAGACGCAGGTCTGCCCGTTCATTGTCCTCAAAATTCAACTCTCTCAGCGCGCCGTAGCGGCGGCGGTGACCGCGCTCATCTGTGCATCGGGACCGAATTCGTTTTCGTTTTCGATGCCCAGCAACTCCTGCAGGCGCAGCCTTGCGCGGCTGACGCGGCTCTTGATCGTGCCGACCGGGCAGCCGCAAATCTCGGCGGCTTCCTCATAGGCAAAGCCTGAAGCGCCAATCAGCAAAATAGCTTCGCGCTGGTCATCAGGCAATTTCGCAAGCGCGGAGCGGAAATCCTGAAGGTCGACCGAACCATGCTGTTCGGGCGGGACCGACAGGCGGGAGGTGTAAACCCCATCCGTATCCTGCACTTCACGGCCGGATTTGCGTATCTGGCTGTAGAACTCGTTGCGCAGGATCGTCACCAGCCAGGCGCGCATGTTGGTGCCCGGCTGGAAACTATCCTGTTTCGCCCAGGCTTTCATGATAGTGTCCTGCACAAGGTCGTCAGCACGGTCCCTCGAGCGGATAAGAGAAATGGCGAAGGCGCGTAGGTTCGGCAGCGCCGCCAGCATTTCCCGCTTGAAATTATATTCTGTCTGCTCCGGCTCTTTCGCCATCATTCCTCCGAAGCCTTTGTTTTGGCTTTGCTTTCGGCTTCATCGAGTTTTTCGAGAAGATCGAGGAATTTGTCAGGGATGCCTTCATCCTGAACGGCATCATAAAGCTCCCTGAGCTTGCGGGAAATCACCGCCCGCCCGGAATGTGGAACCTGAGGGGCGGCCGAATTGTCCGGCGAATCTTGGTCCGATTGAAACATGCTCATAACGTCCGGTATTCCTTTTGTGTCGTGGCAAATAATGCGTGGTGAAAAAAATAGTTCCGGCCATCGGGAACTTTTTTTGCGATACGCACGTTGCTATCGTGGGTTTGCGTTGCAGACCGCATGAAAGGGGAGAATTCCATGTCAGTTTCTACACGCATCGCACCGCACCTGCCATATCTGCGCAGGTTCGCGCGTGCCGTTTGCGGCTCACAATCCACGGGCGATGCCTATGTTGCGGCAACACTCGAAGCTCTGATCGCCGATATCAGCATCTTCCCGCAGACAACCAGCGATCGCGTTTCGCTCTATCAATTGTTCGTATCGATCTTTAGTTCCGTCACGATCAATATTAAGGCCGATGAAAACCTGTCGGGATGGGAAAAGCGCGCTTCTGCGAACCTTTCTGCCGTACCGCCGCTAGCCCGTCAGGCCTTCCTCTTGACGACGGTCGAGGAATTCACGCCTTCGGAAGCCGCAGAGGTTCTGAAAGTATCGGAAGACCAGGTCGGCAGGCTGATAGACGAGGCCGCCTCGGAAATCGCCCGGCAGGTCGCAACCGATATCATGATCATCGAGGACGAACCTCTGATCGCCATGGATATCGAACAGATGGTCACCGATCTCGGTCACCGCGTCACGGGTATCGCCCGCACGCATACCGAGGCGCTCGACCTTTTCCATCGCACGCAGCCGAAAATGATCCTTGCCGATATTCAGCTTGCAGACGGCAGTTCCGGTCTCGACGCGATGAAGGACATCCTGCAGATGACCACCCTCCCGGTTATCTTCATCACGGCTTTCCCCGAGCGTCTTTTGACGGGCGAGCGGCCTGAGCCGACGTTCCTTGTGACGAAACCTTTCAACCCGGACATGGTGAAAGCGCTTATCAGCCAGGCCCTGTTTTTCAACGAAAGCTCGCGCGTCGCGGCGTGAATTTTGCCGAAACCGCGGACTTACCGGGAACCAGTGTGGTGCCCGGGCGTTGGCGGTTACGGTCGTGGGGTTGACCCGCGGCTTTCTGCAAGGAGACGAATTTGCATCGGCTGGCATGGCATAACGCGGAGAGGGACGAGAGCGAGCTGCATGATTCGCTCGTTCTCGCCTTGCTCGATTCGGGTGAGACAGTCATGCTGCAGGACTGGAAGCGCGATTACATATTCGTGGCCAATTTGCCGGATGTCTGGAAACTGCCGGCCGATTCCCATCCAACCGATGAAAATCTGTTCGGTAATGATCTCTCCGTGCGGCTAGCGGACCTCAAAAAGGACATGAGCACGGCTGGTAGCCGGGGCATGCTGGAAGTCAGCGCCGGCACGGACCGGGTCTTCCAGTTTCAGGTCCATTCGACCTTCAATCAATCGAACCAGATGGTGATGAAGACCACCATCCGCGAGGTGACGGCGGAACGGCGGCGCGAGCAGCTTCTGCGCTCGCTGCTGCGCGAAGTTAGCCATCGCTCCAAGAACCTGCTGGCGATCATCCAGAGTCTTGCGGGCCAGACGGCCCGTTTCAGCCTCACCAAGGATGATTTTCTGCGCAAGTTCCGCGGCCGGCTGCATGCGCTGGCCCAGAGCCAGGATCTCATCACCGACTCGGACTGGAGGGGGGCGCGCATATTCGAGCTTCTCCGCCAGCAGTTCGATCTCTATGTGCCGGAATATCCGAACCTCATCCACATGGAGGGGGAAAACCTGCTGCTCAACCCGAACGGTGCGCTTTATATCGGGCTGGCCTTCCACGAACTGGTCGTCAACACCGTTAGCCATAGCGGCAATCTTGCCTATCACCCGCCTATATCCCTGCAATGTCGCCAGGAAGGTGATTTTTATATCGTCGAATGGAACGAACCGATGATGCCGTCGAAGGAGCCGGCCGAGACGAGGCGCGGCAGTTTCGGCAGCGTCGTGCTGGAAAAGGTGGTTCCTTCTGCTCTTGGAGGAAGCGCCGAATACCAGCTGACGCCGGAGCGCATCGTTTACCGGTTGAAGTTCCCTTCGGGCGACGGCACGGACTCCTGAGAGGAGTTGCCGGGCCGCAGGTAAGACCGAAAGCCTGTTTTTCATTCTGCAAAAATGCAACAAAAAAGCACGGCTCATAGGAGAGCCGTGCTATTTTTATGACGGGTTTTCAGGGGCGAAACCCGTTTATAGTCAGCCAAGCTTCAGGCGGGGACGGGGGAATTGCTTGGCCTGCAGTAAAAATGCATGCCGCGGCATTCGGTTCCCTGAAAATGCATTTTTTTAACAATCAGCAAATTTTTGGCCACTCATGCCGCGGATCGGCTTTAATGTGCCGGGTCCGGTCGCTTTGGCGTGAAATAGCGTATCGGCGCTTCCAGAGACCATTCGAAGCCGGTTTCGCGGTATTCCGTCGTCACATACCCACCGAAGGCGCCTTCCGCATGTCTTTTGATGACCGTGGTGCCGAAACCCTTGCGGCTCGGCTCCCTGGCCGGTGGTCCGCCTGTCTCGGTCCACAGAAGATGGAGCATCTGCCGGCCGTCTTTTTCAAGCGGTTGCCACCTCACGGTAATTTTCCCGAGCGGTGCCGAAAGCGCGCCGTATTTAATGGAATTAGTGGTCAGCTCATGCACCACAAGCCCGAAATTCTGCGCCGCTTCGGGCGATAGCATGAAATCGTCGCCTGCCAGCACGACACGTTCTGATACCGTGCCGAAAACTTCGAGGTGGGTCTCGATCAGCTTGCGGATCGGCAGCCCCTGCCACTGAACTTCTGCCAGTGCCCGGATCGACATGCCGAGACCGCGCAGGCGATGGTCGACTTCCTTCTGGAACTCCGGAATGCTTTTATTTTCCCGACCCAATTGCCGTATCATCGCCTGAACCAGCGTCAGAATATTCTTGGAGCGGTGAACCAGTTCGTGCAGCAGCAATTGCAGCCGCTCTTCCGACTGGCTTCTGTCGAAGGAAGCGTTGGAAAGCGCGATGGCGACCTGGTTGGCCTCCTTTATCTTGGTATCCACAGGCGCGACAATCTCACCTTCGCCGATGCGCTCCGCCATATGAGTCAGATCGCGAATGGAGCTGCGCAATTGCCGGCCGACCAGATAGGCGCCGCCGATAGCGATCAGCACCAGCACAAGGCTGCCGATCATCATCTGTCGCCATGTATCGATCAGCGCCGCCTGGCTTGCGGCAAGTGGTCCCCACATTACCGTCTTCCATTGCCAGCCCGGCAATTGCGCATAGGCATAGAGATTGCCCTTGCCGTCGAAGAAATTGCCACTGAAAGCCTGCATTTCTGAAAGAACGGCCGGGTTGACAAAGGGCTTGCCCACTTCCGCCTCAGCCTGGGCGCTGGAAACGACGACACGATTTGTACCGTCGATAATGGCCACGGCCCAGTTGCGCGGCAGGTTCTCCGTGGGGATGAGCCGGCTCAGGTCACTGGCGTTCTGCGTCAAAATCAGCGCATCGCCGGCCAAGCCCAGGTCCGGATTCAACGGCATGGTAACGTTGAATACCCATTCCTTGCTGGTGGCGCCAAAAAACATGTCCGAGACGGTGATGCGGCGGGATTCGATTGCCTTGGCCAGCTTGGCCTCGTCCGGCACCTTGCCGAGAGGCTGGCCATAGGTAACGCGGGTATTGAGGCGCTGCTGGCCGTCTTTGGTGGCGAGAAGGGCATAGAGGCCCTCCCGTTTCAGGCTTTCGGCAACGCGTCCCTGAAATGCGGCGAGATTGCCATTCTCGAGTTCCGGAAATTGCGATAGCAGATTGAGGGATGTGGCTATTTCCTGCAGGCGGCGATCGATGTTGCGGCTGACGACCCGGACATCCTCGATGGTTTCCCTTTGCAGGTCGTCGCGTTTTTCGGCTTCGAGGCGCAGCATCAGATAGCCGACGAAGAGGATGAGCGGCAGGGTGATGACGGTTGCCATCACCACCAGATAAGTGCCGATGGAGGCGGTCGGGAAAAAATTCGCGCTGCGCCGACGTAGAGCCGAGATCATGTCTTTCAGTCTGTTGCCGGGTTGAGGCATACAAAAAAACTCCGGCAGTTATGGCATTGTTACGGCAGGGATAATACCGCGCTGTCCCCCGTTAGCAATGCCTGATTTTTACCTTCGGTCGTCGCGGCATGCGGCAAATGCACCGGTGTGACCGAAAAAATCGGAACTATTTCAACCACCAGCCCGTTTGCAAGACGAACCGGCCAGCGAGCGGTAGCGAAATTCATCACCGCCCGGCCAGTTGAGAACGATGAAAGGAAGGTACGAAATGGCAAAGAAACTTACGATACTCGTCACCGCCGCCCTGATGGGCACGACGGCTTTCGCGCCGCTTGCCATCGCTCAGGGCACCACCCAGCCCGCACCGGCAAATCCGGGTGCGCAGACCGAGCCGGCAACGCCGCCTGCCACTCCGATGACGCCTGCGGCTCCTGCGGCCAATGACAGCGCGGCCACAACCACGGGCGGTGCTTACATCACCGAGCAGGGCGAAACGCAGATCAGCGCCAATGACTATATTGGCAAGTCGGTCTACACCGCAGCCGATGAAAGCATCGGTAACGTCACCAATCTCATCATGGCGGAAGATGGCGGCCTGGTCGCAGCCGTGATCGGCGTTGGCGGTTTCCTCGGCATCGGCGCCAAGGATGTAGCCGTGCCCATGGACAAGGTGACGATGACGCGCAATGCGCAGGACGGCACCATCCGCCTGACGACGACCGAAACGGCAGAGACGCTGAAGGCGGCTCCCGAGTTCAAGACGCTGGAACAGAAGACCAGCGAAAAGAACGCGGCAACCCCGGCGGCACCGGATAGTACGACGACATCCGCCACCAAGCCTTAATCCCATACCTGGGAGGCAGGAGCCGGGACTGGCTTCAATATGCCGTCCCGCAAGAGACACCGGCTACCGGCCGGTGTCTTTTTTTATCTTGGCCTAAGGGCCGCTCAATCGCCGGCGTTGCGGGAAGAATGCCATGCCCAGGCGGATTTGATGATATCCGACAGGGAATAACGCGGTTCCCAGCCCAAAACTTCTTTAGCCTTATCGTTATTGGCCACGAGTGTGGTGGAATCGCCGTCGCGCCGGCCGGTATATTCGACCGGGAAGGGGCGGCCGGAGACCTCGGAGATTGCCGCCAGCAATTCCTTCACCGTGGTGCCGGTGCCGGTGCCGAGGTTGAGTTCCACGGTTTCCCCGCCGGCCAGCAGGTAATCCACCGCCCGCACATGGGCATCGGCAAGATCGAGAATGTGGATGTAATCGCGCACGCAGGTGCCGTCGCGGGTATCGTAATCCGTGCCGAACACCTTGAAGCCCTGACGCCGTCCAAGTGCGGCCTCGATGGCGAGCGGAATGGCGTGGGTTTCCGGCTTGTGCCACTCGCCGATACGGCCCTCGAAATCCGCGCCTGCGGCATTGAAATAGCGCAGCATGACCGAGCGCAGGCCCTTATAGGCGCTGTAGTCCTTCAGCGCCTGTTCCACCACCCATTTGGTGCGGCCATAGGGATTGATCGGCGCTTGCCGGTGCGTCTCGTCGATTGGCACCTGTTCCGGCAGTCCGTAGGTGGCGCAGGTGGAGGAGAAAACAAAGGCGGTGACGCCAGCATCAATCGCGGCGGAGAGCAGGTTGAGCGAGCCAATGACGTTATTATCGTAAAAGGCGACGGGCTGCTTCACCGATTCGCCCACTTCGATCAGCGCCGCGAAATGCAGAACGGCTTCCGGCTGGTGTTTAGCGAAGACTTCGTCCAGTCGCGCCCGGTCGCGAATATCGCCCTGTTCGAAGGGTCCCCAGCGGACGAATTCCTCATGCCCATTGGACAGATTGTCAAAAACAACTGGTTCATATCCTCGCTCAGAGAGGAGAAGGCAGGTGTGCGAACCGATATAGCCGGCACCGCCAACGACAAGGACTTTCTTCTTCATCAAACGCCTTTCAAAAAATACGGACGCGCCGAGACTGTATGTCACTTTGTTCAAATAAGGGCGGCGTGGCGCGGGACGCCATTTGCCAGTCTATCCATTGCGCGTAACATAAAAAAAACTGCGCATCCATCGTCTGGATGCGCAGCTCTCGTGAGGGTCGGTACGTGCATAAAACCCGCCCGACGGTGTGTTTATTTCTTTTTCCTCGTATTGGCCCTCGTCGCCAGAAAACCGGCGGCCATGGCGACGGCGAGCGTCGCATAGGGCCGCGCCTGGATCGCCAGCGTCAACAGTGACTGCAAGGCGAGGGGTGCTGCGGTCAGCGGGGCAGCCGTCAAGGGTGCAACTGGGCGTGTGGCATAGGCTCTGGGGCGTTTTACAATTGCCAGTGCCACCAGCATGATGACGCCGAGCAGGAACGCGGTGCCGGCGACGACAAGCGCGGCAGGACCCGCCCCGACATGCCGGGCAAGATAGATCGACCCTGCAACCACCGCGGCGACGAAGGCGATCAGGAAAAAGACACCGGTCAGCACCCACAGGATGATGGTGGCACGCAGGCGTCGCGTCACAACGCGTCCTTCGCGCTGGGTGTCTCCCAGATAGACCAGCAATGCCTCAAGCATGATGCGGCCTTATCGACGTGTGAGGAGAGCGAGCACGAAGCCCACGCCAACGGCGATGCCGAGGGACTGAAGCGGGTTCTTCTGAACCTGATCTGTCAGATTATCGTTCAGCGACGAAATTTCGCTGCGAACACTGTCGGCCATTTCGCCAGAGGCGGTGAGCGCGTCATCAGCCACGCGAGCCGCCTGCGCCTTCAGCTCATGCGAGGCACCGACGCCAAGCGCCTTAACGCTCTTGGCAAGATTTGCCAGATCTTCGCGAAGCTGGGCGAGCTGGGCCGCAACGTCGGCTGCATCACCGTTTTCGAGGGATTGCTGGATCTTGTCATTAACGCTGCTACGCACGCTTGCCATAGGTGAAGTCCTTCCTGGAACATCGTTGATGGAAATTGCGACAGGCCAAACCGACCGTCGCCGCAGGTGGATTCCGTCGCTCAATAACCTGGGTTTGCGCAACCGAAACACCTGCCTGTCCGCCATTCAAACGCGCCGATGCTTGCTTGGTTCCGCGCCCGGCATGTTTTCTTCGCGGGCATTTAAGGGCCGGGGGCAATTTTCCGGGAATTCGGTGCCGGACATTTGTTTTCCTGTCACAAGCATCATATAAGGCCCATCATCGAGACGTACCTTGACTTCAATCAATATGTGAAACGACATGCTTCAGACGCCTTATTACCTCATCGACAAGACAAAACTTCTTCGCAACATGGAGAAGATTGCCTATGTGCGGGAAAAATCCGGTGCCAAGGCGTTGCTGGCGCTGAAATGCTTCGCCACATGGTCGGTGTTCGATTTCATGTCGCAATATATGGACGGCACAACCTCGTCCTCGCTTTATGAAGTCCGCCTTGGCCGCGAGAAATTTGGCGGTGAAACGCACGCCTATTCCGTCGCCTATGCCGATTACGAAATCGACGAGGTGATCTCGAATGCGGACAAGATCATCTTCAACTCCATCGGCCAGCTGGAGCGTTTCGCGGAGAAGGCGTCGGGCATCACCCGGGGTCTGCGCCTCAATCCGCAGGTCAGCTCCTCGAGCTTCGATCTTGCCGATCCCGCGCGTCCCTTCAGCCGTCTTGGCGAATGGGACGTCGCCAAGGTCGACAAGGTCATGGACCGTATTTCCGGTTTCATGATCCACAACAATTGCGAAAACGGCGATTTTTCGCTGTTTGACCGGATGTTGACGCAGATCGAAGAGAAATTCGGATCGCTGCTGTCACGTGCCGAATGGGTCAGCCTTGGCGGCGGCATTCATTTCACCGGTGACAACTATCCGCTCGACCAGTTCTGCGACCGCCTCAGGGCGTTCTCGGAAAAATATGGCGTGCAGGTCTATCTGGAGCCCGGTGAAGCTTCGATTACCAAAAGCACCACACTTGAGGTGACGGTTCTCGACACGCTGTTCAACGGCAAGAACCTCGCCATCGTCGACAGCTCCATCGAAGCGCATATGCTTGATCTGCTGATCTACCGCGAAACCGCCAAGGTTGCGCCGAACGAGGGCGAACATCCCTATATGGTCTGCGGCAAGTCGTGCCTGGCGGGCGATATTTTCGGCGATTTCCGCTTCGACAAGGAGCTGAAGGTCGGCGACCGCATCTCCTTCCAGGACGCTGCCGGTTATACCATGGTCAAGAAGAACTGGTTCAACGGCGTGAAGATGCCGGCGATCGCCATCAAGGAACTGGACGGCACCGTGCGCGCCGTTCGTGAATTCGACTTTGCCGATTTCGAGCAAAGCCTGTCTTAAACCCTGTTTCAACATCCAACGAAGCTCATCCCTGCGGGGAAAAGGAGGCATCACCTGAAATGAAGAAGAACGTTCTGATCATCGGCGCCGGTGGCGTAGCACAGGTCGTGGCGCATAAATGCGCCCAGAACAGCGATGTATTGGGAGACATTCATATTGCGTCACGGACTTTGGAAAAGTGCCGCAAGATTGTCGAGTCCGTACGCGAAAAGAAGAGCCTCAAGACAGATGTGAAACTTGAGGCCCATGCGCTTGACGCTATGGATATCGAGGCGACGAAAGCCTTGATCAAACAGACCGGCGTGGAAATCGTCATCAACGTCGGTTCGTCTTTCGTCAACATGTCCGTTCTTCGTGCCTGCATGGACGCAGGTGTTGCCTATATGGATACGGCGATCCATGAGGATCCGACCAAGATTTGCGAGGCGCCGCCGTGGTATGGAAACTACGAGTGGAAGCGCGCCGCTGAGTGCAAGGAAAAGGGCGTCACCGCCATTCTCGGCGTCGGTTTCGACCCCGGCGTGGTCAATGCCTATGCGCGCCTTGCCAAGGATGAATATTTCGACAAGGTCACTTCGGTCGATATCGTCGATATCAATGCCGGTAGCCATGGCCGCTGGTTCTCGACCAATTTCGATCCGGAAATCAACTTCCGCGAATTCACCGGCGTTGTCTATTCCTGGCAGAAGGGTGAGTGGCAGACGAACCAGATGTTCGAAGTCGGCCAGGAATTCGATTTGCCGGTTGTCGGCAAGCAGAAGGCCTACATGACCGGCCATGACGAAGTGCATTCGCTGTCCAAAAATATGGATGGCGCCGATGTGCGCTTCTGGATGGGCTTCGGCGATCACTACATCAACGTTTTCACGGTGCTGAAGAACCTTGGCCTCCTGTCCGAAAAGCCGGTCAAGACGGCTGAAGGCCTCGAAGTCGTGCCGCTCAAGGTGGTCAAGGCCGTGCTGCCCGATCCGTCTTCGCTGGCGCCTGACTATGTCGGCAAGACCTGCATCGGCGATATCGTCAAGGGCATCAAGGACGGCAAGGAACGCGAAGTCTTCATCTACAACGTGGCCGACCATAAGGACGCCTATGAAGAAGTTGGTTCGCAGGGCATTTCCTACACCGCCGGCGTTCCCCCGGTCGCCGCTGCCATGCTGATTGCGACGGGCGAATGGGATGTGAAGCAGATGGCCAATGTGGAAGAACTGCCGCCGAAGCCGTTCCTTAACATCCTGAACAAGATTGGTCTGCCGAACCGCATCAAGGATGAAAACGGCGATCGCGCGCTGGAGTTCTGATTGCAGCATTCTCGACGGATAGAGACAAAAAAGCCCCGCGAATGCGGGGCTTTTTCTTTGCTAACAGATTATCTATCGCGCGCTGGACGCAAAACGGGTGTAGCGCCCAGTCGATGGAAAGAGGTCTAACCAGTTACGCGACGTCATACTCGGCCCCGTGCCGAGGATCCAATCATGTTGAATAAAATCAATAGGTTGTGGATCCTCGGGACAAGCCCGAGGATGACGTTGAGAGCAGGCATGCCCGCCGTCGTCGTTAGTCGCAGAGTGACCTCAGCCCTTCGTAGGCTTCGGTCCACGCTTCTCGAACGGCTTGTCTTTTTTGCCTTCGAATTTCGGCTTGTCGCCGAAGGGCTTTTTCTTTTTCCAGGGCTTGTCTTCAGCCTTGCGGTCATCGCGTGGCGCGCCTGCATTGTCCGATTTGGTGAACTTCCGCTGGGCCTTTGCCGGCCTTGTGTCTTCACGGGCACTGCCGGTCATTTCCGGCTTGCCTTCCAGCGCCTTCAGGCGAATGCCCTTCTCCAGCATCATGTCCTTGCCGATGGCAGAGGTGAAGCGGTCAACGGCATCGGCCGCCAGCTCAACAAAGGTCTCCGTCTGCTGCATGCGGATGGCGCCGATATCCTGACGGGTGATCTTGCCGAAACGGCACAGCATCGGGATGAGCCAGCGCGGTTCGGCACTCTGCTTGCGGCCAACGGAAAGTGAGAACCACGCGCTGTCGGAGAAGTCGGAGCGCTCGCGGCGCGGTGCGTTGTTTTCGACCGTCTCGAAACTGTCACGGCGCGGCTTGCGGCTGTTATCCAGCGCGACCTCGAAAATGTCTTCCGGTGCCGAGCGCCCGGCGTGATAGAGACGCACGAAGGCGGCGGCGACTTTTTCCGCGCCGTGCTGTTCCAGCAGCTGGTTGACGAAATCGCGTTCTTCCTCAGCCACGGCTTCGCTGAGTGTCGGGTCGGCCAGAAGCCGTGCGCCGTCGCGCTCGACGATCTCTTCGACGGAGGGCGGGCGAACCCATGCCGGGCTGACCTTGGCGCCTTCGAGAAGGCGTTCGGCCTTGCGGCGCTGGCTCACGGGCACAATGATGGCGCTGACGCCCTTCTGCCCGGCGCGGCCAGTACGGCCGGAACGGTGCAGAAGCGTTTCGGAATTGGTCGGCAGGTCGGCATGGATGACGAGTTCCAGGCCAGGCAGGTCGATGCCGCGGGCAGCAACGTCGGTCGCCACGCAAACGCGGGCGCGGCCGTCACGCATGGCCTGCAGCGCGTGCGTGCGCTCGTTCTGCGTCAGTTCGCCGGAGAGGGCCACGACCGAAAAGCCGCGATTGTTCAACCGGGCCGTCAGATGATTGACGGCGGCGCGGGTGGAGCAGAAGACGATGGCGTTGCGGGCTTCGTAAAAGCGCAGCGCGTTGATGATGGCGTTCTCGCGATCAGACGGCGACACCAGAAGCGCGCGATATTCGATATCCACATGCTGCTTCTGTTCGGAAGCGGTGGCGATGCGCACGGCATTCTTCTGGTAGCTTTCGGCCAGCTTGGCGATGCTGCGCGGCACGGTGGCCGAAAACATCAGCGTGCGGCGGGTGTCGGGCGATTCTTCCAGAATGAATTCCAGATCCTCACGGAAGCCGAGATCGAGCATCTCGTCGGCTTCGTCCAGCACTACGGCGCGCAGCGACGACAGATCGAGTGCGCCACGCTTGATATGGTCGCAGAGACGGCCGGGCGTACCGACGACGATATGGGCGCCGCGTTCCAGCGCACGGCGCTCATTGCGGATATCCATGCCGCCGACACAGGATGCGATCGACACGCCGGCGAATTCATAAAGCCACTCCAGCTCGCGCTTGACCTGCATGGCCAGTTCGCGGGTTGGTGCAATAGCAAGAGCGAGCGGCGCGGAAGCCTGACCGAAGCGGGTATTTTCCGACAGCAGCGTGGTTGCGAGCGCGATGCCGAAGGCAACCGTCTTGCCGGAACCGGTCTGCGCGGAAACCAGCGCGTCCTTGTCGGCGAGATCAGGCGCAAGCATGGCCTTCTGCACGGGGGTCAAGTCGTTGTAGCCGCGTTTTTCCAACGCCTGCGCGATCGCCGGGGCGATACCCTGGGTGTCTGTCATCTACCGTCTTTCGGATATGAAGCTGCCCGCATCCGCCCGAAACCAATAGGTCCTAAAGTCTCCGGGGCAGCCGATACAGGCCATTTCGGCCATCTGGCCGGTTACATTGCCCGCGCTCATACTGCGAATAAGCCGGTTTGTACAGTGCACTGCGGTACGCTCTTTTACGGGTACTTTCTCCCGCCTTTTGTTCCAGCCCGCCATCGTCCTTCGCAAAGGCCACTCAAAAGGCGTACCGCATGGTTCATAAACGGCATTGCGTGCCCCCCGCCTTTTCGCTAAGAGACCCGCAACTTGAGGCTCTTTGTCAGGAAGGGCCGACTGGGTTTGTTCTTGTCCACACCGGGTGAAAACCGGCTGGCGGAAAAAAGGGATGTACTGGTCAAGGCTATGGCTCGCATTGTCATGAAATTCGGCGGCACGTCCGTCGCGAACCTCGAACGTATTCACAATGTCGCACGGCATGTGAAACGCGAAGTGGATGCCGGCCATGAAGTGGCCGTGGTCGTTTCCGCCATGTCGGGAAAAACCAACGAATTGGTGGACTGGGTGCAGAACGCCGCAAAGGTGACCGGCACCAACGCCGCCTCCTTCTATGATGCGCGCGAATATGACGCGGTTGTCGCATCCGGCGAGCAGGTCACATCAGGTCTTCTGGCGATCACCCTGCAGTCCATGGGTATCAATGCACGCTCCTGGCAGGGCTGGCAGATCCCGATCCGTACCGATAATGCGCATGGTGCCGCCCGTATTCTCGAGATTGACGGTTCGGATATCGTCAAGCGCATGGGTGAGGGACAGGTTGCCGTCGTTGCCGGTTTCCAGGGCATCGGCCCGGATAATCGCATCGCGACGCTTGGTCGCGGCGGCTCTGACACGTCGGCTGTGGCCATTGCCGCCGCCGTCAAGGCGGATCGTTGCGACATCTATACCGATGTCGACGGTGTCTACACGACCGATCCGCGCATCGAGCCCAAGGCTCGCCGCATGAAAAAGATCGCCTTCGAGGAAATGCTCGAAATGGCGTCTCTCGGCGCAAAGGTTCTTCAGGTTCGCTCCGTGGAGCTTGCCATGGTACACAAGGTGCGCACCTTCGTTCGCTCCAGTTTCGAGGATCCCGATGCGCCGGGCATGGGCGACCTCATCAACCCGCCCGGTACTTTGATTTGTGACGAGGATGAAATCGTGGAACAGGAAGTCGTAACCGGCATCGCCTATGCCAAGGATGAAGCACAGATTTCGCTGCGCCGCGTGGCCGACCGTCCGGGCGTTTCCGCCGCGATCTTCGGTCCGCTCGCCGAAGCGCATATCAATGTCGACATGATCGTGCAGAACATCTCCGAAGATGGCTCGCGCACCGACATGACCTTCACCGTTCCCTCGGGTGACGTTGCCAAGGCTCTCAAGGTTCTCGACGACAACAAGGCCCAGATCGGCTTCGATGTTGCGCAGAACGAGACGGGTCTTGCCAAGGTGTCCGTCATCGGTATCGGCATGCGCAGCCACGCCGGCGTTGCCGCCAGCGCCTTCAAGGCACTTGCCGAGAAGAACATCAACATCAAGGCCATCACCACGTCAGAGATCAAGATTTCGATCCTGATCGACGGCGCCTATGCCGAACTTGCCGTTCGCACTTTGCATTCGGCCTACGGTCTCGATAAGAGCTAAATCCGAGACATCGGTTCCCGATGCTCCGATTCTTCGGAGTTGCGTTCTTCCGATGTGGCGTTTCTTGAAAGCGTGTCCCTTGCGGGACGCGCTTCTGGCGCTATAAATTTTTTAAATGACGTTTTGATTCTCGAATATTATGACATTCGGATCGGAAGCGTCGGGGAGCAAACGCGATGAGAGACCTTTCCGCAGGTCCGCGCGTCCTGCTCAAGCGGCTGCGCGAAATGATGGCGGAGCACCTTGAACCGCAGGATCGTCTGGACCAGATCGTCCGTCAGATTGCCAGCAACATGGTGGCAGAGGTTTGCTCCGTCTACGTGCTGCGTTCCGACAGCGTGCTGGAACTATATGCCACGGAAGGTCTCAACAAGGACGCCGTGCATCTTGCCCAGCTGAAAATGGGGCAAGGTCTTGTCGGCACCATTGCCGCTTCCGCTCAACCGCTCAATCTTTCCGATGCGCAGGCGCATCCCGCATTCCGCTATCTTCCTGAAACCGGTGAGGAAATTTATCATTCCTTCCTCGGCGTGCCGATTTTGCGCTCCGGTCGCACTCTTGGCGTTCTTGTGGTCCAGAACAAGGCCAGCCGAACATACCGGGAGGATGAAGTTGAAGCGCTTGAGACAACCGCGATGCTTATCGCTGAAATAGTGGCGAGCGGCGAGTTGAAAAAGATCACCCGCCCGGGTGTGGAGCTGGACCTGACGCGTGCTGTTTCCATCGATGGCGATGGTTACGGTGAAGGCATCGGTCTTGGCCACGTCGTGCTGCACGATCCCCGCATTGTCGTCACCAACCTGCTGAACGAGGACGCGGATACGGAAATCCGCCGGCTTGCCGATGCCATTGGTTCGTTGCGCCTGTCGATCGATGACATGTTGCAGCGCCGCGACGTGCCGACCGAAGGTGAGCACCGCGAAGTTCTGGAAACTTACCGTATGTTCGCCCACGATCAGGGCTGGGTGCGGCGCATGGAAGAGGCGATCCGCAACGGCCTGACGGCGGAAGCGGCGGTGGAGAAGGTGCAGAGCGACACCAAGGCGCGCATGATGCGCCTGACCGATCCTTATCTGCGCGAGCGCATGCATGATTTCGATGACCTCGCCAACCGGCTGCTGCGCCAGCTGATCGGTTTTGGCGGGCGTGGACCGGAGCAGGATTTCCCGCTCGACGCCATCGTTCTGGCACGTGCCATGGGCGCTGCCGAATTGCTGGATTACCCGCGTGAGAAACTGCGTGGTCTGGTGCTCGAAGACGGCGCGGTGACGAGCCACGTTGTTATCGTGGCGCGTGCCATGGGTATTCCGATCATCGGCCAGGCGGCGGGCATTGTCGCGCTGGCGGAAAACAACGATCCGATCATCATCGATGGTGATGACGGCCAGGTGCATCTGCGCCCGATGTCGGACCTGCAGCGTGCCTACGAGGAAAAAGTGCGTCTGCGCGCCAAGCGGCAGGAGCAATTCCGTGCGCTGCGCAATGTCGAGCCGATCACCAAGGACGGCCAGAAGGTCAATCTGAAGATGAATGCCGGCCTGCTGGTGGACCTGCCGCAGCTGGAAGAATCCGGCGCCGACGGCATTGGCCTGTTCCGCACCGAGCTGCAATTCATGATCGCCTCCAACATGCCGAAGGGTGAGGAGCAGGAGGCTTTCTACCGCTCCGTTCTGCGCCAGGCCAAGGGAAAGAGCGTCACCTTCCGCACGCTGGATATCGGCGGCGACAAGGTCGTTTCGTATATGCGCGGCCAGGAAGAGGAAAATCCGGCACTGGGCTGGCGGGCGATCCGCCTGTCGCTCGACCGTCCGGGCCTGATGCGCACGCAGATGCGCGCGCTGCTGCGCGCCGCTTCGGGTGCGGAGCTGCGCATGATGTTGCCGATGGTGACCGAGGTTTCCGAAATCCGGGCGGCACGCGATCTTCTCCAGAAGGAAGTGCAGCATCTTTCGAAATTCAGCCATGCGCTGCCGAAAAAGCTGCAATTCGGAGCGATGCTGGAAGTGCCATCCTTGATGTGGCAGCTCGATGAGCTGATGCAGGAGGTGGATTTCGTTTCCGTCGGTTCAAACGACCTGTTCCAGTTCTCCATGGCGGTCGACCGTGGCAATGCCCGGGTTTCGGATCGTTTCGACAATCTTGGCAAGCCGTTCCTGCGCATTCTGCGTGATATCGTTCGCGCCGGCGAAAGGCACCACACATCGGTCACGCTGTGCGGCGAGATGGCGGGCAAGCCGCTGACCGCCATGGCGCTGATCGGTCTGGGTTTCCGGTCGATTTCCATGTCGCCGACGGCAATCGGCCCGGTCAAGGCCATGCTGCTCGGGCTGGACGCAGCGCGACTTGCCGACGAGTTGAATGCTGCGCTCGACGATCATAATTCGCTGGAAAGCGGGCGCGAGGTGTTGTTACGCTTTGCTGCTGCGCATTCCATTCCCATTTAAAAGACTTATTTCATTATCGGAGTGACTGGTGGCGAAGCTTCCCGTCGAAAAAATGCGCGAGTTGGAAAGGCGTTTCGGAGAGATCGAAGCGCGGATGTCGGCCGGCCCGGCGGCGGATGTCTATGTGAAGCTGGCTTCGGAATATTCCGAGCTTCAGCCAGTTGTGAACAAGATCCGCGACTACGAAAAGGCGATTGCCGAGGCTGCCGATCTCGAGGCGCTGCTCGCCGACAAGACGACCGACAGGGACATGCGCGATCTGGCGGAAATGGAGTTGCCGGAGGTCGAGGCCCGCATCGGTGAGCTTGAGAAGGATATGCAGGTCCTGCTGCTCCCCAAGGATGCGGCGGATGAAAAAAGCGCGATCCTTGAAATCCGGGCCGGCACAGGCGGCTCCGAGGCGGCGCTTTTCGCCGGTGATCTGTTTCGCATGTATGAGCGCTTTGCGTCGACCAAGGGCTGGAAAGTCGAAGTCCTTTCCGCCAGCGAAGGCGAAGCTGGCGGTTACAAGGAAATCATCGCCACGATCAGCGGGCGAGGGGTGTTCTCCAAGCTGAAATTCGAATCCGGTGTGCATCGCGTGCAACGGGTGCCGGAAACGGAAGCGAGCGGCCGCATTCACACCTCTGCCGCCACCGTCGCGGTGCTGCCGGAAGCGGAGGATATCGACGTCGAAATCCGCCCGGAAGATATTCGCATCGATACGATGCGCGCGTCGGGCGCAGGTGGCCAGCACGTCAATACCACCGACTCCGCTGTTCGCATCACCCATCTTCCCACGGGACTGATCGTCACGAGTTCGGAGAAATCCCAGCACCAGAACCGTGCGAAGGCCATGCAGGTTCTGCGCTCGCGCCTTTACGACATCGAGCGCCAGAAGGTGGATAGCGAGCGTTCGGCTGATCGCAAGAGCCAGGTCGGTTCGGGTGACCGGTCCGAGCGCATCCGCACCTATAATTTTCCGCAGGGGCGTGTCACCGATCACCGCATCAACCTCACCCTCTATAAACTCGACAGAATGATCGAAGGTGAGATTGATGAGCTCGTGGATGCGTTGATCGCCGATTATCAGGCCGGCCAGCTGGCACTGCTTGGCGAACAGCAGCTTTGAGCGGCGCTGAGGGGACCGTTTCGGCCGAACTCGCCGCCGCCCGCAAACGGCTGCAGATGGCCGGTGTTGCCGATCCGCTTCTCGATGCGCGCCTGCTGATCGGTGAGGTTATTGCCTTTTCACTAACCGATTTCGTGATGAAGCCGGACCGGCCCATTACGCGGGAAGAGCAGGCCCGCATCGCCGCCATGATCGAAAGGCGGGCCGGGGGAGAACCGGTGCATCGCATCCTCGGTCACCGGGAGTTTCACGGCCTCGATCTTCTGTTGTCGAAGGAGACACTCGAACCCCGTCCGGATACGGAGATTCTCGTTGATACGCTGTTGCCGGCGTTAAGGGATGCTGTTTCCCAAAAGGGTAGCGCCCGCATTCTGGATTTGGGCACGGGCACGGGTGCGATCTGTCTGGCGCTTTTGAAAGAATGCCCTGACGCGACGGGTATCGGCAGCGATATTTCCGCTGGCGCGTTGGAGACGGCTGCGAAAAATGCGTCCAGAAACGGGCTCGAAACGCGTTTCGAGATCAGGCAGAGCGATTGGTTCGAAAAAATCTCCGGCAGCTTTGACATAATTGTGTCGAATCCGCCTTATATAAGAAGTGATATCGTTACAACGCTGGACCGAGAGGTTCGTCATCATGATCCGATGGCAGCGCTGGACGGAGGTCAGGACGGCCTTGCACCGTACCGCCTTATTGCTGCCGACGCAGGCCGCTTTCTTGTGGAAAACGGGATCGTTGGTGTGGAGATCGGTTTCGATCAAAGGCTTGATGTTTCCACGATATTTGCTTCTAACGGTTTCTCTCTTGTGGAGGCCGTGAAGGATTATGGCGGCAACGACAGAGTTTTGATCTTCCGGAGATAGTTCTTCGCGATATGGCGGCGGATTTTTGCAGAGATATTTTGCACAGCAAAAGAAAAGGCTTGGATTTCCGCGGGAAGCGGGATAGTTTGCGGCCACATGCAGGGTGGCTGAGGACGAACGCAGATTCGTCAGGGTATGGGTCAGTCCCGAAGCGGGTTCTTTTGAGAGCCCTGAAAGGCTGGGCGTTTCCGGCATGTGAATCAGTAAACTTTGTTCGCAGGCGGCTCGGTGCAGCATTTGCGCGACCGGTCGTCACACGCGAGGTCTTGTCCGGGGTTATCTTCGGCAGGACGCGTGACGGAACAATTTCAGGAAAAATTTCCAGCGGTTTTCCGTCCGGAATTGCATGAAAATAACCAGATTGTCAGCAAAACAGAATTCAGGTGAGCAATTGATGAGGCCAGGACAGCAAAACAAGCGCGGCCGGGGGCGTGGAAGCAACAATAATAACAACAATAACAATGGTGGCGGTAATAACAACTTCAACCGCAAGGGCGGCAATCCGCTCACCAGGACTTATGACAGTTCCGGCCCCGATGTTAAGATTCGCGGTACAGCCCAGCACATAGCGGAAAAATACGCTGCCCTTGCCCGGGACGCGCAGAGTTCTGGCGACCGTGTGATTGCGGAAAACTATCTGCAGCACGCTGAGCATTACAACCGCATCATTGCCACGGCTCAGGCCCAGATGCAGGAACGTTTCCAGCGCGATGATCGCGGTGAATACAATGCCGCCGACGCGGATGCCGACGATATGGATGGAAACGATGGCGACGATGGCGTCGTTGCATCGCAGCAGCATTCCGAACAGGTAGAGCGCGTCCAGCAGCCGGAGCGCCAGGAGCGCACCGAGCGGAGCGAGCCACGCCAGGAACGTCGCGAACGTCCGGACCGCCGTGAACGGCAGGAACGTCAGCCGCGCCAGCCGCAGGTCTCGGCCGAACAGCCGCCGCCGGTTTACGACGCCAGCCAGGCGCCGCAGCCCGTCATCGAAGGTACGCCCATGGAAGTGGCCGTCGAGGAAGAGCAGCAGCAGGCGGAAGCACCCGCGACCGAACGTGCGCCAAAGACCCGTCGTGCCACGACCCCGCGCCCGCGTCGTCCGCGCCGTGCCGCAGCGGCGGAAGGTGCTGAAGGTGAAGACGCGCCCGCCGGTGAAGACGCAACATCGGCCACCCTTGAAAACGCTGCTGAATAAGCAGGGGTTTCAAGCAGACCGCGCAAACACGCGGCCAGGCACGCTGCCAGACACGCGATTGAAAAACTCCGGCTTGCCGGAGTTTTTTGTTTTTAGGGCTTACATGGGGGGAGCCGTCGGCTGGCAAAAAAGGTGAGTGCGCGCCGGCAAGCTGATGTCTGTCAAAACAGGTGAAAATTTCCCGGATGGCGGTTTTTCGCCCCTTTAAACCGATGAAAATGCCTCCCATATTCGTGCAGGAAGGACGCAAGCCGCATTCGCCGGCAACCGACCTTCGAGAGGCGGCGATCGTGAAATGCTTTAAACACGGCTGTCGTAGCGGGGCTTGCCTTTTGAGGGAGCCTCAACCCTAACACCCGGAGCCGTGCCGAAAGCGGGCGGGCCGGTCAATGGAGGTTCGACTATGAATATTGAAAAATACTCCGAACGTGTTCGCGGTTTTCTGCAATCGGCACAGACGTTTGCGCTTGCGGAAAATCATCAGCAGTTTTCTGCGGAACATGTTCTCAAGGTTTTGCTCGATGACGAGCAGGGCATGGCGGCATCGCTGATCGAGCGTGCTGGTGGCGACGCGAAAGAAGCGCGTCTTGCCAATGATGCCGCGTTGGCGAAATTGCCCAAGGTTTCCGGTGGCAATGGCGGCCTTTCGCTGACGGCGCCGCTTGCCAAAGTGTTTTCGACTGCAGAAGATCTCGCAAAGAAGGCAGGCGACAGCTTCGTGACCGTCGAGCGCCTTTTGCAGGCGTTGGCGATTGAAAGCTCTGCTTCCACTTCGGCTTCGCTGAAGAAGGCAGGGGCAACGGCGCAGGCTCTCAACCAGGTCATCAACGACATCCGCAAGGGCCGCACGGCTGATAGCGCCAATGCCGAACAGGGTTTTGACGCCCTGAAGAAATACGCGCGCGATCTGACGGAAGAAGCCCGTGAGGGCAAGCTCGACCCGGTGATTGGCCGCGACGACGAAATTCGCCGTACCATTCAGGTCCTTTCGCGCCGCACCAAGAACAACCCCGTGCTGATCGGTGAACCGGGCGTCGGTAAAACGGCGATTGCCGAAGGGCTTGCGCTGCGCATCGTCAATGGTGACGTGCCGGAAAGCCTCAAGGACAAGAAGCTGATGGCGCTCGATATGGGCGCGCTGATCGCCGGTGCGAAATATCGCGGTGAGTTCGAAGAGCGTCTGAAGGCCGTACTCAATGAAGTGCAGGCTGAAAATGGCGGCATCATCCTGTTTATCGATGAGATGCATACGCTGGTCGGTGCCGGCAAGGCCGATGGTGCGATGGATGCCTCCAACCTCCTGAAGCCCGCGCTTGCCCGCGGTGAACTTCATTGCGTTGGCGCCACCACGCTCGATGAATATCGCAAGCATGTGGAAAAGGACCCGGCTCTTGCCCGCCGTTTCCAGCCCGTGCTGGTGGACGAGCCGACCGTTGAGGATACGATCTCTATCCTGCGCGGTCTTAAGGAAAAATACGAACAGCATCACAAGGTCCGAATCTCGGATTCGGCCCTGGTTGCTGCTGCGACGCTTTCCAACCGCTACATAACCGACCGGTTCCTGCCCGACAAGGCAATCGACCTGATGGACGAGGCCGCTTCGCGTCTTCGCATGCAGGTGGATTCCAAGCCGGAAGAGCTGGACGAACTGGATCGTCGTATCATCCAGCTCAAGATCGAGCGCGAAGCTTTGAAGCAGGAGACGGACCAGTCCTCCGTCGATCGCCTGAAAAAGCTCGAAGATGAGCTGGCCGATACGGAAGAAAAGGCGGATGCGCTGACGGCCCGCTGGCAGGCGGAAAAACAGAAGCTCGGCCATGCCGCCGATCTGAAAAAGCGGCTGGACGAAGCGCGTAACGAACTGGCGATTGCCCAGCGCAACGGCCAGTTCCAGCGCGCCGGCGAGTTGACCTATGGCATTATTCCGGGCCTTGAAAAGGAACTGGCTGCGGCGGAAGCCCGTGACAGCAGCGGTGCCGGCTCGATGGTTCAGGAAGTGGTGACACCGGACAATATTGCCCATGTCGTTTCCCGCTGGACCGGCATTCCCGTCGACAAGATGCTGGAAGGTCAACGCGAAAAGCTGCTGCGCATGGAAGACGAGCTTGCCAAGTCCGTTGTCGGGCAGGGTGAAGCCGTTCAGGCGGTTTCCAAGGCAGTGCGCCGTTCGCGTGCCGGCCTTCAGGATCCGAACCGCCCGATCGGCTCGTTCATCTTCCTCGGCCCGACGGGTGTGGGCAAGACCGAGCTGACGAAGTCGCTCGCCCGCTTCCTGTTCGACGACGAAACCGCGATGGTTCGCCTCGATATGTCGGAATATATGGAGAAACACTCCGTTGCCCGGCTCATCGGTGCGCCTCCCGGTTATGTCGGTTACGAAGAGGGTGGTGCTTTGACTGAAGCGGTTCGTCGCCGGCCCTATCAGGTCGTCCTGTTCGACGAGATCGAGAAAGCGCATCCTGACGTGTTCAACGTCCTGTTGCAGGTGCTGGATGATGGCCGCCTGACGGATGGCCAGGGCCGCACCGTCGATTTCAAGAACACCATCATCATCATGACCTCGAACCTCGGTTCGGAATTCATGACGCAGATGGGTGACAACGACGATGTGGATTCGGTTCGTGAACTGGTGATGGAGCGGGTCCGGTCGCATTTCCGGCCGGAGTTCCTCAACCGTATCGACGATATCATCCTGTTCCACCGCCTGCGGCGTGATGAAATGGGTGCGATCGTGGAAATTCAGTTGAAGCGGCTCGTCTCGCTGCTGGGTGATCGCAAGATCTCGCTCGAACTGGATGAGGATGCCCGCAGCTGGCTCGCCAACAAGGGCTACGATCCCGCTTACGGCGCACGTCCGCTGAAGCGGGTGATCCAGAAGTCGGTTCAGGACAGGCTTGCCGAAATGATCCTCGGCGGGGAAATCCCCGATGGTTCGCGGGTCAAGGTGACGTCCGGTACGGACCGGCTGCTGTTCAAGGTCAAGCCTCCGAAGGGCGAGGCCGAAACCGAAACGGCCGATGCGGCATAAAAGAAAGGGCTCCGGAAACGGAGCCCTTTTCATTTGGTCTGCTTTTCGGGGTGCAAAATGTCGGCGGATTACCGGCTCGCCACCTGATTTGGCTTGTCCTCGATATTGAGAAGATTGTCGATGCGCTTTCTCTCGTCTGAGAACCGTGCAAGCGCATCGCCGGCAAGCGATTTGCCGCCCGGCAAGCGCACTTTCATCGCGTCCACTTTCGTGCCGTTGACGATCAGTTCGTAATGCAGGTGGGCGCCGGTCGAAAGGCCGGTCGATCCCACATAGCCGATGACCTGGCCCTGCCGGACCTTGGAGCCCTCGGTTACGCCCTTGGCGATGGCGCTCTGGTGATTATAGGAAGAGACATAGCCGTTGGCATGGCGAAGCAGGGTCTGGTTGCCGTAACCGGAGGCCCAGCCGGCCTTCTCGACAGTGCCGTTGCCGGTTGCGATGATCGGCGTGCCGCGGGCGGCGGCCCAGTCGGTTCCGGTATGCATGCGGCTGA